>CALMQK010000324.1 GCA_937872085.1 uncultured euryarchaeote | reverse complement strand
CACGAAGCCGGCTTGAACGTCATGGAGAACGTGGGCATCCGGATACACAGCAAGGCGGCCCGTGACTCGCTCAAGAAGGCGGGAGCCATCGTCGAAGATAGAACCAGCGTCGTCAAGTTCCCGACAGATCTGACCAAGTCGTTGATTTCGAAAGTACCACAAGGAATCGTGCTGGCTGGTCGCGAAAATGAATTCGACCTTCCCCTTGATGGCCGGCACTGTTACTACACGACCGATGGATGCGGGATCAGCGTCTGGGATCAGAAGACCCGCACCAGGAGACTTTCGGTCCTGCAGGACATAACGAACTCGGCGATAATCAGTGACTGGCTGCCGCACCTAAGCATCTATGAGCCGATGGTCGTCCCCTCGGATATCCCTCAGAAGATCCATGTCATCGTAGGGATGAAGGAAGCTTTCAACATCACAAGGAAGCACATCCTCAGCGAATCCACATCGACCGCCGAAGAAGCAGAGCTCCAGATCAAGATGGCATCGGAGATCGTTGGTGGGTTGGAGGAACTGAGGAAGAGGCACGTCATGTCGGCAATGGTCTGCACGATGTCGCCCCTCACTCTCGACGGGCATGCAACTGACGCAGCGATGGTATGGTCGAGGGCAAAGGTCCCCGTGCATATGACGGGGATGGCAATGATGGGGATCAGTTCTCCGGCGACGATTCCAGGGAACCTGGTAGTCAACCATGCTGAGACACTCGCCTTGGCGGCGGCGATGCAGGCGCATACGCCAGGATCCCCGGTCATATATGGTTCCGTCCTTTCGAACATGGACCCGCGGACGGGGGCGATCCAGCTGGCCTCGCCTGAGGCGCTCATCCTGTGCGCGGCGGCGGGCGAGATGGCCCGATACGTCAAGATGCCGTCATATGGTGGCACCGGATGTAACGCAAAGACACCAGGTATGCAGAGCGCGTTTGAGAACGGTATGCTAGCTCTTTCCAGCGTGATGTATGGCCAGGAGATCAACAACGGGATCGGGATGCTCGATTGTTCGACCGTGCTCTCCTACGAGCAGATGATCATCGACGATGATATCATTGGAAGGGCACTCACCGCCGCCCGCGATATTCCGGTCACGAAGGAAACTTTGCACCTAGACATGATCAAGGAAGTCGGCATCCTCGGAATGGGCCCAAAGAAGGGGAGCTACCTGGGGGAGAGGGCCACGATGATGGAAGCACGCCAGTTCTATCAGTCGTTGATCTTCAACTCCGAGCCGTTCGAAGAGTGGGAAAGGAAAGGGAGAAAGGATGACCTCACGGTGGCCAAGGAGAAGGCCGATTGGATCCTCAAGAACCACGACCCCGTGAAGCTTGACGATGGAATCTCGAAGCGGCTCGACCAGATCGTGAAGGAAGCTGCCAAAGCCTGACCGCATTGGGACGCCCCACGAGATGTCCATCTCCTGGGCGGCACCCAGAAATGGGAGTCGATTGCCATGTCGGCCATCATCTCAGCCGCTCTTGCCGCAGGGGGAGCGTTGCTGTGGCGAAGAAAGACGCGAGGCAAGCCTCTGTCCTGAAACCCCATGATCGATCCTGCCGTCTATCGGTTCTTCGAATACCTATGCAGTACATCGACTGCGAATCCGGTAATCCACTGGTCCTTCTGCATATGGGGTCTGTCCGATTGCCACCAGAAACCATCCGAATGTCTGGCATCCAGCAACCAGCGGATGGGCTTCTCCATCCGCTCATCGCCCGGGCCGTATCCAAGGATTGTGAGCAGATAGAGTGCGCCAAGACCACTGCCGAAGTATGGTGGGTACTTGAACTGCGTCCAGTTCTTCTCTGAATGATAGTAGGCCTCGTGCCGATTCGCCTTGAAGAACCTGTCGAGGAAGAAATCCGCGCCCTTCAGAACCTCTCGTCTACGCCGGTACGTCTTGTCCCGGGCAAGTCCGCGAATGACCATCATCGTTGTCCAGATGCAGCTCGGGACGTCCCTGAATCCTTTCGGATCGGACTTCGGGGTGTCGCCCTTCCGTACGAGCTCCATGAAGTCTTGCATCTTCATGTGTTTGTACTCGGGCAAGTACTTGACATCTTCCTGGTATGGAATTACCCAACCACCGTCATGTCTCTGAATGCTCAGAAGCCAGTCAGCCAGTCTCTTGACCCTGGGATCGTCCTGCATCCCATAGATGATGAGGTTCCTTATGGCGTACCCGTTGTAGTGGGGGAGCGGAAAGAGGTCGTGATAGGGACCTAGAATGTAGCCCTCCTTCTTCTGCCAGCTCAGAATCCTCTCAAGAGCCGAGGAGATGAAACCTTCCCCCTTGTCCGTATACATGTCCTCCAGCAATTGAAGGTTCCTGAGCATCGTGATATACGTCCATCCAACTGGGGGACCAGGGCCTGCATCCTCAGCTGCCTTTCTCGATTTGGATATCGGCCAGGTACCATCCTTCCTTAAAGTCCTGATGAGTTTCAACCTCGGCGGGTACGCTTTGCACTCGGCGATGGTCCTTTGGACAAGTGGATCGCGTTCATCCATTCCGAGCGTGTCCACCATCAGCCAGTACTTGACGGGCGGGACGGATACCTGTAACAGTTTCCTGGACGATTCTTGAACGACTCTGTCGATCTCGGAAAGCTGCATAGATGCCAGCGGCTATTGACTCAGGGATTGTTATTACTTGCGCACTCGGCTTCAAGAGCCTCATGAATGGAATCTCCCGGTAAAGTAGATAGGCAGCAGGCGACGATGTTGATTGGGAATGGTGATAGTCATGAGTTCTGGAGGTGGACAGAGATCGGCAAAGTCCGTCCAAATTGAGGGGATGATTGCAGGAATCGAACACCGCAACTTCGGTGACCCACACCAGAGAGATATGGAAGCTGCGCTCGCGACAAAGGGAACTCGCACGCGGATGAGGAAGGAGCTGATGATCATAGGCTCGCTTCTCTTGGGGGCGACGCTCTTATCGCTCTGGCTAATTCTCACATGGAACCCCTAGGTCGTTCCACCGTTTCGTTTCTCGGCGGACAGTTGCGAATCCTCTACTGGCTCCACTGGAAGTACAGGTTTCCTTGTTCGGGGAGGGCAAAGGCATTAGTATGATATCGACTGTGGGACTGACACCAGCCAAGGGAGGGGAGAAAATCAGCCCAAAAACAAAGCTAGCATTAGTAGCCATCGCGGCGGCTATAGCCATAATCGTCGCGGTGGTGGGTCTCGCATCGTTGGCCCCGAAGTCCAAACCGGCGTCCGTGAACGAACCACCGGTTGCGGAATTCACCTACGTTGCGAACAACCTGACCGTTGTGTTCAACGCTTCGGCGTCGCACGACCCTGACGGCTCGATCGCAAACTACTCTTGGAACTTCGGTGAGCGAATCGGATTGAATGGCAAGGACGTCACGCATACGTACTCGGAAAACGGGACGTACAAGACCACTTTGACCGTGACGGACAACGGCGGAAAGAAGAACTCGACCTCGATGGACGTGACTGTCACGCGCATGGTGACCCCTGTGACGAACAAGCAGCCGGTAGCCGTGATCGAGATAGTCAGCATAGTCGACCGGACCGTCTCCCTGAGCGGCGCGGATTCCAAGGCCCTACAGGACAAGACGATCACGGGCTATGCATGGACATTCGGGGACGACAAGACTGGAACAGGGGTGAGCGTGTCGCACACGTATGCTGCGAATGGCACATACATGATCACCTTGACCGTCACTGACAACGCAAGCGCGACGAACAGCGCCTCCGTCAAGGTGAAGGTCTCGATGACGCCGCCGGCGGAGAATGAGCCGCCGACAGCTGTGATCAACATCGTGAGCGTGGCGAACTTGACCGTCGAGCTGAGCGGCTTCGACTCGATGGCGGGGCCGAGCGCGACGATCGCTTCATACGCGTGGAGCTTCGGTGACGGAACGACCGGAACCGGAGCCAACGTGACGCACACGTACGCGAAGAACGGCACGTACCGCATCAACCTGACCGTGACCGACAGCTTTGGCCTGAGTGACAAAACTTCGGTCAAGGTAACGGTCTCGTCGACCCCAATGCCGCCACCGCCAAATCCGCATCCACATCCGCAAGGACCACCGGGATTGTTGCGCGCGATCGAGATCCACAAGGAGAAGGCCGATAGGAACGGCGGATTGCAGAACTCTTTGGACCACCTCGAGGATAACCTCAGCAGGTGGCTGCAAATCCACGGACTTTCGCCCTGATGGATCCCGTCTGAAACCCTAAAAAGAAGAAGCCCACCGCCTGGGTTTCTTCAAAACATCTTTACTTTTTCATTATCAGGTATGAATGGAGCTGACGCTCCTGCACAAGCTTGGATAGCAGAATAGCGCGCGCGGATCCTCAACTAGTGGCGGGCTCTCTCTATGTAGCGGCACTCAGGGCACTCGACCTGTCCCCCTGACTCCACTAGCCTAACGTGCTTCTGTGCCTTCTCGCACTCGGGGCACATCCTGTCCTTGCCCTTCTTCTTGAAGTAGTCCAAAATGCTCATGGCGATTACCTGAGTAGACAATTATTGCGCTTGTTATAAAACCTTCTGACGTTGCTGCCGGATGAATCGCTCAGCTGTCGTGGATGGTCTCGATGATCTTCCTGAGCTTGATCTCGAAGCTTCCGTTCTCCACCAGCGTGCCCGTGACGACTATGTCCGCTCCCGCTGCGGCGACCTTGCCCGCCTGTCCGGGCGTGACGATCCCTCCCCCGACGACTATCGGGATGTCCACGCTCTCCCTCACGGCCTTGATCATGCTCGTCGGGACCGGTTCTGGAGCGCCAGAACCCGCTTCAAGGTAGAGCAGGTCCATCCCGAAGAACTCGGTCGTGAGAGCATAGCCGACGATCGTAGGGATGTCCCCCCTCTTCACCAGGTTCGCCTCACCGACCTCTCCGACCTTCATTCCCGGCTCGACGATGACGTAGCCCATCGAGATCGGTTCTATGCCGAGCTTCTTGATTATCGGTGCACCTCTGGAATGCTCCCCAGTGATGTTCCTGACGTTCTTGGAGTTCAGCATGCTCATGAAGTAGATGGCGTCCGCCTTCCTCGGTATGGCGTTCGCGCCAGATGGGAAGTAGATCACGGGGCACTTGCAGTTCTTCTTGATCTCGTCGACGGTGGCGTCGATATTCTCCTGCGTGATCCCAGTCGACCCACCGACCATGATAGCATCGGTTCCAGCCAGGCAGGCCTTCGCGGCGATCTCTCCTGACATCTTGGGCGTCTGTTTCGCAGGATCTATGAGCGTCATGTGCAGCTTGTGCTTCTCAAGGGTCTTGAGTATGTAATCCCGGACCTTCACAGCACCCCTCCGAGGAAGAATGCCAACAACGCGACCAGCATCCCCAGTTTGGCGATCTTCTGTCCCTTCTCAGGATCCTGAAAGTGTATCAGAGCGCAATATATAAAGATTCCATCCGCGGCCACAACGACTGGAGCATACCAGATGGACAGGAGGTTCAGGAGGTACGGAAGCGGGCTCAGCGCGACCGTCCCAAAGAAGGCGGCGGAACCTGCGATCCCGGCGTTCTTGACCCCGACCCTCATCGGGAGGGTCCGCCTCGACCCCTTGTCCCCTTCGATGTCCTGGATGTCCTTGACGATCTCGCGTCCGAGCGTGGCCAGGAATGCCAGCGCAGCGAGTATCCAGGCGAGCTCGAGCTTGCCAACAGCAGCCCCGCCGAACAGAAACAATGCGCCCGTCAGCCAGCTGATGGCCAAGTTCCCAGCGAACCCTTCCGCCTTCAGCGAGCGCTCGTAGCCGACCATGATCAAGATAGAGACGATGACTATCGTCCCGGACTGCCAGCCGACGGGCACGCTGAGGACGATTGCCAGGGTAAACAGCCCAAAGGCAAGCGCCCTGGCGGTCTTGGGTGCAACTCTTCCAGAAGGTATCGGTCGCTGAGGATGCGCGACCCTGTCGACCTCCCTGTCGTAGTAGTCGTTGAGTGAGTTGCCTGCCGCGGTGAATGACACGACTACAGCCATGGAAAGTGCAATCTCCATGACGAAGTGAGACACTTCATCGACGCCGGCGCAGATGACAGACGCAAGAAGTGCTCCGAGCGCCGCCATTGCGCAGTTGCCAAGCCTGAAGAGCTTCAGGTACCCTTGCGGGCGTCCTGTGCCGGCTGAATCTCGCATTGGTAGCGTCAGACTCAAGCCCCGTATAATAGGTTTCGCAGGGCATGCTGGCTAGGGCATCTAGCCCAAAAAGCTATTTAGCGGGGCCTTATTGGTGAGACAGATGGTACCGCCTATACCCCCAGAGGCCTCGAAGGAGATAGAATTCATCAAGGGCCTCGTTGCAAGGCGCTTCCCGGTATACGATGTCCGTGTCACCTACGATGTGGTCGAGTTCTTCGTCCGAACGGACAGCACGACCCTGGAGCAGAACTTCGACGAACTCCGCGAGGAGATGGCGCAACACAACTACATCCCGATGATCATCTACGACAAGGGCGAGCACATCATCACGGTCGCGAAGAAGCCGACGGCCAAGTACAGGAGCACGAACGTGAACCTGGTGATGCTGGCCATCACCGTGTTCACGACCATATTCGCGGGCACCCTCGAGTGGGGCGGGTTCGAGAATCTTCCTGACAAGGAGCTCTTCGCCCCAATGACGATCCTCATGGGCACCCTGACATTCGCCCTTCCGCTCATGGCCATACTAGGCGTGCACGAACTCTCCCACTACTTCGCGGCAAGACGGAGGAAGGTGGCAGCTTCGCTCCCGTTCTTCATCCCGTCCATACCTCCGCTGGGCACGTTCGGGGCATTCATCTCCTTGAGAGACCCGATCCCGAACAAGAAGACCCTCCTGGAGATCGGGGTCGCAGGTCCGCTTGCCGGTTTCCTGCTCACCATCCCGATCGGGATACTCGGCTTGATCCTGACCAACGACGCGGCTAGACTCGCCCCGGTAAATATCCCGCCAGGTGGTGGTCTGGGGATCGTGTTTCCGCTCATGTACAGCTGGCTGGAATACCTGGTCCCGCTCAACGGGGATTTCATGATACATCCAACGGCTTTTGCCGCTTGGGTCGGCTTCCTGGTCACGGCGCTCAACCTCCTCCCGGTCGGGCAACTCGACGGAGGGCATGTCGCGCGCGCGCTATTGG
>CALMQK010000323.1 GCA_937872085.1 uncultured euryarchaeote | reverse complement strand
AATGGGCTTTCTCGACAAGATGAAAGGTGTTGGATCCGCCATGACAGGCGGCGCGGCCAGAGTCAGTATCGAATACCCGCATCAGGGACTTAAGCCGGGGGACTCGCTCCCGGTCAAGGTGACTGTCGTCTCGATGGGCAAAGAGGTCAAGTCCAGTGGGGTGTTCGTGGACATTGAGGCAGAGGAGACTGGTCAGGTGAAGTGCAAGCACTGCGGGCAGATGACACAGGTGAAGAACGAGACAATCAAGCAGGCGCTCCCTGTGGGCCCAGCAATGGTGCTTCAACCGAACGAGACCAAGGTCTTCGAGCAGACCATCCAGCTTCCCATGGGTCAGCCGTCTTACGGCGGGACTGTGAGCCACATGTGGAAGATCAGAGGGAGGCTCGAAGCTTTCGGGAATGACCCGGATTCGGGGTACCAGACTCTTCAAGTGAGATGAACGATCGGGGGCCATTGCGCCCCTGACATTCTCCATTCATCATCGTCGCATTGCGGGTTATTTCTTCTCACTCAGATGAATGCGCCAATCGTCGGAAGGTCTAGCAGGTCCATGTCGAAGAAGACGATCCCCTCTCTTATCTCATCTGGACCGAGCTGTTCCTTTCCGGAGAGAGCGGCCAGGAACGAAGCCCTCCACCAAAGGTCGAGGGCGTTGTTCGCCAGCGCGCCCAGATAGACCTGGGCGAAGTTGTACTCGTACCCCTCGGAGTCGCAGAGGTATGCAGCATGGCCAAGGAAGCAATCCCGTGAGTTCACGAGCCCGATGTATTCCTGGAACCGTTTCTTTCCTTCCGAGGTGACCGGCATTAGGTCCACCGTGGAGGGGTCGGTCCTAGAGAGCTCCCTTGTCGCTCCATCTTCGGACAGCTCGTATCCCACGATCTGCTTGTCGACGAGCTTGAATATCTTCCACCTCAGACCCTCATCGATGTAGATCGGGAGCAGCGTCAGATCCGGGAGGTCGAAGAGCTCCGTGCCGTCTATCAGAGCCCTCTCCTGGACGTTCGCCTCGGGCTCGGTCTTCCTCACCATCCTCGCGATCTGGTCAGCGGATGCGTTCTGTCGCAAGCTGCCATGCTCGGCGAAAGTCAGCAACTGGCTGATGCCGAGCTCCTCCGAGAGTTCGCCGGCCAGGGCCCCCGCCGCCCCCCGGATGGAGGAGAAGGATTGTGATATCCAGGCGTCCCGCGTATTCCTGACGAACTCAGTGAAGACCTGATTGGCATCACGAAGCTCGGACGCGAGCATGTTGCTCCCATACTCCTCCAGGACGAGATTGCCAGCATCACGCAGGCTCTCGCCCGGGAGGCCTATGCCTCGACACGACATGTTGACGTTCAGCTGTATCCTCCAACCCACGAAGACGTTGATCGGGAACGACCTGCAGAAGTGCGTGCGCTCAGGGTAGATCTCGCATCTCCTCCCCGTGAGGAAGTGGCACGCGCCATGAGCCCCCTTGAGCTTGATCGCCGCTCCGCGGACATCTGGTGAGATGTGCCTATGAGCGATCCCGGCCGCGAGTCTCGGGTCCTTCCTGAACTTCTCTTCCTCCTGCGGGAGAAGCTCCGGTTGACAGAGGCAGCAGAGGGCGCAATCACCGATGCAGTTGTAAGTCCTCCCGTCGACCTCCGAGTAATCGATCTCGAGGTTCGGGAAGGGTCTAGACTTGTCCGGCAAGCACGTCCCTTCCCATGCGCTCTCCGACCTGAGAACCGTCCTCGACCATCAGCCGTCCTCTGAGGAAGACTGCCTTCGGGAATACGGCGTTCATCCCCTCGTAAGGGGTCCAGCCACATTTCGAATGAAGAGCGTCCGCTTTGATGATCGAGATCTTGGCCATGTCGAATATCATCAGGTCCGCATCGTATCCGACTGCGATCCTCCCCTTGGGTACCCCGAAGATCTCGGCTGGCCGTTCGCACAGCCTTCTGATCGCTCCTGAGAGTTCCAGGTGCTTGTCCCTGACGTGCTGCATGACCAGCGGGACCATGGTCTCGACCCCGGGGACTCCGCTGGGCGCGTAATCGAAATCCTCCTCCTTCTCCTCGATGGTATGTGGGGCGTGGTCCGAGGCGATCACGTCGAACGCGCCATCCTTGAGTGCCTGGAACATCGCCTGCCGGTCCTCCCTCTTCCTCAAAGGAGGGTTCACCTTTCCGAACGCGCCGAGATTCCCGCTCCTGTCCAGCAGGAAATGATGCGGTGCGACCTCGGATGTCAGGTTCGGCACGCCCGTCACGAGCGACAAGGAATCCCTGGTCGACACGTGGCAGATGTGAAGCTTGCAGTCCTTCCCGGCGTTCCTGATGATCTTCTTGATCGCACTGGTCTCCAGGGAGTTGCTCCTGTTCCTCAGGTGGTCGTCAAGGTTCTTCTCGACATCCTTGTTCCTCATCCCTTCGTCCTCGGCGTGGACTGCGAGGATCTTCCCGGATGCGCCGATGTCGGATATCTCCTTCTTGATGGAGGCGATGTCCGGCACCAGCAATTCCCCCGTGGTGCTCCCCAAGTAGAGCTTGAAACCGATGGCCTCTTTCGAGAGGCTCGCCACGTTCGTCCCGGGCTTGACACCTGCGAACAGTCCGAAGTCCACCAGACTCTTCGAACTCGCGATCTTCTTCTTGTCCCGGAGGGATGCGAGGTTGATCGTCGCAGGTCTAGTGTTCGGCATGTCGAAGACGCACGTGACTCCGCCACACAGCGCCGACAAGGAGCCCGTGGAGAAATCCTCCTTCTGGGTGAACCCTGGGTCCCTGAAATGAACGTGAGCGTCGACGGCCGCAGGCAGGACTAGTTTGCCATCGAAGCTGTGTACCTTCTCCCCATCGAGGTCTTTGGCGATCGCAGTGATCTTGCCACCATCGATGCCGATGCAGCACCTCTCGAGCCTTCCAGAGATGTAACAGTTGCCTTCAATCACTACTTCCATGCTCTTCACCGAGTTCCCTTCTCTTCACCACTCCGCCAGGCTTCTCCTCAGAGAAGACCTCTGCCTCGAACTTGTAGCAATTCGTGCCTTCTTGAAGCCATGAGTCTGGCAATAGCCCGGCCTTCACGCAGGTCTGGCTCAGGAATTCCTCAACATCCCACCCCCATTCGACAGGGACTTGAGGGAGTAGCAGTCCCTTCCTTCCGCCTCGTTCCATGACGAGCCCGTGCCTCCCAACGTCGACGCAGGTGACAAGATCTCTAGGCTTCTTCACCTTGACATGCTCGGGCGGCGTGAGCAGGCTCACTTCCACCTTGAGGTTCTTGAGCTCCTCGAGCTTGACGGGATGGAACCTCGGGTCGCGCGAACACGCGCTCACGGCGGCATCCTTGATCGCATCGATGAGGGGCATGATCGGTTCCGGATATCCGATGCATCCTCTGAGCTGGTTCCCGGGATAGGTAGTGATCGTGACGAACACTCCCGACTTCTTGCGAAAGATGTCAGGGACCTCGAATTCCGGAGGTTCTGTCTTCTTCACATGGCTTTCGATGACGGCCCGCGCGATCATGACCGCTTTCTCGCCATCATCGTCACTGAACATCGTCACGCGCCCGCGATAGGGTGCCACGCATAAAAATCTTTACTGAATGACGCGAGCTCGAATCTGGGGAAAAGCTCGCAACCTCTTCCAATCGCAGATTCTCCTTGACTTCTGCATCCTCATGGACCAGAGGTGCCGAGGACCAGACATAGTCCTGGCGTCTGGCCCGATTTCGAGAGACCAAACCTTAAATATCCACCAACAAATCCATCAGTTGACAGCATGAAGTTCGTCAAGCTCTCCCAATCTGAATATGAGTCCATCAGGAAGCTGTACGAGGGCGTCATGTCCCAAGCTTGCTATGGCTTGTTTTTCAGGGAGGGCATGATCCTGGGCGAGGAGATAGCCAAGATCGCCCATCAGGAGCCGGAGAAGTATTTCGAGATATGCGGCAACCTTCTGCGCGCCCGAGGCTGGGTCGACAACATCGTGTTCGAGGAGTCGACCGCCGTCGCCGAGGGCTCCATCGAGGCGAGCCATGAGGACGGCACTGCAACCTGCCACAGGCTGAGGGGCATAGTCAGGAAGATTTTCGAGGCCCAGACTCACAGGCGGCTGCACTGTGAGGAGATCGAGTGCGTCGGCAGGGGCGACAAGCACTGCGTGTTCAGGACCGAGCCCCTCGGAGGTGAGTGAGGTCATGGAACTGAAACCCGCTCTGAGATCTCTGAGATCGACTTGCGGCGCGATCGCGTCCGCCGTTCTCAGCAGGGATGGACTGGTCATTGCGGCTGACCTCCCCGAGGGAGTGTCGATGGAGACGTTCGCGATCATGTGCGCGACACTGTTGGGAGCGGCCTCCACCGCTCACTCGGAGCTTCGGATCGGTACGCCCATCCACGTGATAGTGGACAGCGAGGATGCGAAGATGGTGCTGGCAGGCGCTGGCAGGAGGGCGCTCCTGGTCGCCGTCATCGGCAAGAAGGGCGATGTCAACCTCGCGATCAAGAAGCTGGACGAGATCGCGGACACGCTCAGGATGATGTGAGCGCGCAGCGGAATAGATGGTGAAGTGGTTTTCTCGGGTTTGATGGGGGGCTCAGCTTATCTCCAGCTCACTCAACTTCTCTGGCGTAGGGACACCGTCGCTCGTCCAGCCCCGGGCCTTCATATAATCGTCGAGCATCAGGTTCATCTCCTCGACGGAGATCTTGTGGCCCTTGGACGGTCCGTCGACAATCGGGTCCTGCAGGATCCTCGGAGGCAATAGCCAGTCCCTCCTCGTGACCCCCTCCCTCGCGTTGAAGGCGCCCTTCATGTTGTGGACCCTCTCGCCGATCTTGAGCAGCTCGTCCTCGGTGAATGCCAGGCCTGTGATGGCCTCGAGCAGCTCGGGCAGCTTGGCGATGAGGTAGAACCCTCTCGAGAACTTGCACAGCCCGATGGAATCGTAGACGCACATGAAGTTCTCCGTCTGGGAGACCATGAACCCCTTGTTCGCGGTCGAGAACCTGTCGATGCCTTCCCACTTCCAGAACTTGCCCACGAGCTCAGGCGCGTAGAATCCAGCCCTGAGATGGCAAGCACCTCTCGTCGAGGTCATGTAGGCCAACCCGTGTCCCTTCATCCCTCGGACGTCGTAGGCGGGCGGCTCGAGCCCCTTCGTGTGGATCGCGTATCTCTCAGAGCCTTTCCCTATCCTCTGGGCAGCGACCTTGACGCCATCGGCCAGGACGTCTCCGAAACCCCTCCTGTTGCCCATCATCTCGATCATCCGGGGCACCGCATCGGACGCGTTGTCGAAAGTCAGCTTGAACCCCGCCTCCTTCTCGGTGATGATGCCCCTCTGCATCAGCTCCATCGCGAAACCGACGGTTACTCCGGCCGAGATGGTATCCATCCCCAGCAGGTCGCAGAGTTCGTTCGCCCTCGCCACGGACTCGACATCCGCGTTGCCGCATGCACTGCCGAGCGAGTACAAGGTCTCGTATTCTATCCCGTCGATGGCGACGCCTGCGAACTTGCCGCTCTTCACCTCGAACAGCTTGCCGCACGGCTTCGTGCAAGAGAAGCAGGCCTTGTTCTTCGTGACGTACCTCGGGGCCCACCAGTACGGGTCGATCTTCTCCCTCTCGGCGAAGACGCTCTCCTGCCAGTTCCTCGTCGGGAACACGCCCTTCTCCTTGTTGATCCAGCCCAGGAACTCGCCCGTGCCGTACTTCGTGTCCTCGATGAACGACGGTGCCGCCTCGTAGATCTTCTGGTAACGGAATGCGATCCCCAGCAGCTTCTTCGGGTCTGCCGGGACGAGATCCTTCGTGCCCCTGATTACTATCGCCTTCAGGTTCTTGGAGCCCATGACCGCGCCCAGGCCGGCTCTCCCGGCCTGACGGTCGTCGCAGTCTATGCAGGCGATCTTAGAGAGCTTCTCCCCGGCGACGCCTATGCAGGCGACCTTGACGTCCCAGCCGTGCAGTTTCTTGAGCGTCTCCGGGACCACCCTCGTGTCCTTTCCCCAGAGGTCTGCAGCGTCGTTGACCTCGACACTGTCGTCCTCGATGAAGATGTATGATGGGGAATCCGCCTTGCCGACGATCTCGAGAGCGTCGTATCCAGCATGCCGCAGCTCCATCCCGATCGAGCCGCCCATTATGCTCTCCGCGAGCGTCCCGGTCGCGGGCGACTTCGCTGCGAAGGCGGTCTTGCCCCCGGTCGAGATCGGGAACCCGTTGAAAGTGCCTGGAGCCATCGCCAGGATGTTCTCGGGACCGAGCGCGTTCGCACCCTTCGGCACGCCGTGGTAGACTATCTCCACCGCGAACCCCTGCCCTCCCAGGTACTTCCTGGCATACTTCTCATCGAAGGTCCTCGCGTGCGTCTTGCCCGTTGTGAGGTCGACCTTCAGGATCCTTCCAGTGTAGCCTTTCATGTTCACGCCTCCGGTGCAAGGAGTTTCTTAACCTTCTCGTACTGCTCAGGCTTCGGCTCCTCGTACATGATCGCCTTCGTCGGGCAGAACTTGACGCATGTGGGGTGGCCGTCGCAGAGGTCGCAGTTGAAGGCCTTCTCCTCCATGCGCATAACTCCGAAAGGGCAGACCTCGACGCATTCGCCGCAGGCCGTGCACAACTCCTGGTCGACCCTGACGAGCCCGTTCTCGTGCTTGATCGCATCGACTGGACAGTGCTTGACGCAGCACTCGTCGCCACACGATACGCAGTGCGTGCATACCGAAGGGAAGTCCAGTCTGACGTTCCTCCTGTGCACCTGCAGCCTGGCGTCCGCGTGGTTGATCGTTCCGTTGTGGTATATCGTGCAAGCCATCTCGCAGAACCTGCATCCTGTGCAGTTCTCCGGATATGGTACCAGCATTTTCACCATAGAGCATCACCCATAGCTTTCGAGTGATTGCCCAGTAAGCAAAGCGACCTAAAAAAGATGCGTATCCACCCCGATCGAAATGGTAGGCGGGAGTGGTTCTACTTCGAGGTCCTCTTCTTCACTTCGATCTTCTTCAGCTCATGCTTTTCCGAGGGCGGCATCTCCTTGTCGATCTCGGTCAGGACGACCTCGATCGCGCTCTTCATGGCTAGGAGCATCTCCTTCTGCGCCTTGTGCATCTTCAGCCGCGTCTCTTCGGGTATCTCCCTGGCCTTCATCGCCGCGTTCGCCGCCTGCACGAAGTTCATGCCCGCGTTCATGAAGTGCGTCATGGTATCCTTGCTCAGCCCGCTCGCGATCGACTCAGCGTGCCTTTCGATCTTTCTTGCCGCCTCTGCCCCTTTTCCCAACCGGTCTTTTGCCAATTCCCTCACCTTCGAACTTTATCTTCAGCCAGCCCTCGACCCACTCAGCGCTCAGGACCTTCTTGTTGGTCATCACGTAAGGCAGGCTTATGGATTTCTTGAATGCGCCTAATTGGAGTGTAAGATTGTCCCCGCGGGTATATAGCTCCACGTTCTGGTTCATCAGGAAAGGGAGCTTGACGGATAGGATGCTGAAGCCATCCTCGTCGAAGATCTTCATCGGGGACTCGAGGGAGAAGACCTGCGTGGGGTCCTCATTGCCGAAGAGGTTTTCCGCAAGCCCAACGAGCGCGGCTCTGCCGAGGACCTCGCGGGGCATCAGCCCCGCGCGGAACATCCTCAAGGGCGAGAACGCCTCGTCTATGGTCGCAAGGTGTCTCTTCTGTTCGTCCAGCTTCTCGTCGAAGAAGGATTGGCATGCTTCCTTTGGGATTATCCTGTTGACGATGATGCTCTCGACGGTGTAACCGTACAGGCACAGGTACGTGTACGCGCGCTGAGTCTCCGATATCACCATCTTCTCAGGGTTGACGACAAGTCGGACGGACGTTACCTTGGGGTCGACCAGGACATCTCTGACCGCCTTTATCTTCATCCTGAGTTCCTCGATGTCCTCCAGGAACCTGTCTGAGGGCAAAGGCGTGCTAACGATCCTTCCAATGGTCGCGCGTGCCAATCTAAGCACATTCTTGATCACGTGGAATGTATGCTCGAAGTACCAGTTCGCTATGTCGGGGAAGGCCAGGAGCCGGAGGGTGTCCGCCGTGGGCGCTGTGTCCATGACCACGACATCGTATTCCTGCGTCCTGTTGAACTCCCAGACGTACAACAGGGCGGATATCATCTCCATCCCGGGGAAGATGGCCATCTCCTTTGCCGTCACGGTCTCGACGCCCTGGGCGGCGAGGAAATCCGCGAAGAACTGCTGGATCTCGGACCATTTCGTCTCGAGCTCGTGCTGGATGTCTATCTCCAGACCGTCGAGGTTGTCGGAGATACGGGTGATTTCCCCAGTGAGCTGCACCTCGAGCGAGTCCGAAAGGCTGTGGGCGGCATCCGTGCTTATCACGATCGTCTTGTACCCGAGCGCTGCGGACTTGAGCGCGGTCGCGGCAGACACGGAGGTCTTGCCGACTCCGCCCTTGCCAGTGTAGATGATTATCCTCATTGGACTCGACCTCGGCTAATGCGTATACTGAATTAAGCGTGTCGCAAGAATGGTGTCGGGGACGGGAATCGAACCCGCGGCCTTCGGATGTCCTAGGAGCATCTGGTCAAGAACCCTCCCTATGAGTCCGACGCTCTACCAGGCTGAGCCACCCCGACTTTGTGCAAAGGTCGGAATACGCAGCGCCCCGCCGCCTATTCCTCTTTCTTGTCCTCAGGAGGCAGTTCCTCGGGTTGCGGCTCTGCTGGAGCATCCACCGCTGCTTCCGGGGCTTTGGCGACCTCGGCCGGTGCCGGGATCCCCTCGGGCGCTGGCTCTGGCGCTTCAGGCTCCTGCGGGAGTGTTATGGGCGCCTCGCCGGGCTCTGGGCCCTTGCCCGTGGTTGTGACCTCGCTCCTGCGGATCTCAATCCTCTTGATAGGTACGATGATCTTGGATGCGTCCGAGATCCTCTTCGAGAGCTCGCCCATGATGATCATGCGGACGAACTCGCCGATGGTCGCCCCTGAGGCGGCCTTCTTGGTCTCCACCTGCATGATCGCCCTGATCGCGGTCTCCTGGGACGCCTGGATCCTCTGCTCGGATACTGCCATCGGCTTCACCTTCATCGCCCAGCCGTCCTTGAGGATGACATTCACGACCGCGTCCGTCTTGGTCCTCTTCCTCCTGGTGAGCCTCCGGACATAGTCGCTGGTCAGATCGTGACCGTTGAATACCGTGTGCGCGTCCAGGCCGGAGACGTTGATTACCTTGAACTTGATCTTTATGTGCATCTTCGAGAAATCGCCGGTCAGGTCCTGGACCGTGGCTTCCGTGATCCTCCCCATGACCCCGTCAGGGTTGTCGGCGGGCGTCTCTCCCAGCTGCATCTTGCTGAACATCTCTGGGGCGTAGATCTTGTACCACTCCTTCGCCCTCCACTTGTCCTTGACTTTCTTGGCCGTGATTCTGGGTTTTGGCGGCAATATGATACCTCTTTGTGAATCGATTGCGAGCAGGCTCGATAACGGGTCTCATTATTAAAAGGTTGCTCCAAGGACCTGTTCTCGAATCGGTGCTGAGAGGCATAGGGCCAGATGGTCTGCGAGGGCTCATTTTCGAAGAGTCTTTTTCTTCGTCCCTGCCTTCCTCGAGCTCCTCTCGGCGAACATCCAAAGCATCGTGATGACGCTCTTCTCGTAGTCCTTCATGCCCTTGACGACCGCGAACTCGTTCGGCGCATGCGCGTTGCCGCCATGACCCAACCCTGCGCCTCCCCATGGCACCCCAAGGACGTCGTTGAACAGGTAGAGCGGGGCTGAACCGGCCACCATCGGCCATACCTCCGGGTCCTTCCCGTGGTACCTCATCGCATCGATGCCCGCCTGCGAGACATCCTCGCGGACGGACACTTTAGTCAATGGATAATCCACGTAGTGCACGATCTTGATGTCAGAGAATCCTCTCTTCGCGAGGTGCTTCCTCACTTTCTCCCTGGTGTCCTGTATCGTCATGTCGGGCACGAGCCTGATGTCGATCTTCGCCTTCGCCCTCGGGGGCAGGACCGTCTTCGTCCCATCTCCGTTGTACCCTGCCTCCAGCCCGCAGATGTTCAGGGACGGCTCGAAGAGGTACTTCTTCAGCAGCTCCTCCTTGGTCCCCTTGACCTTGAAGTCCTTTATCCCGAGGTCCTTCTTGTAGAGGTCCATGTCGAATCTCTTGGCGAGCACGTGTATGAGCTGCAGGTCGTCTTTGCTGGGACCTTTCACGTTCTTCCAGAGCCCGTCCACCGTCGGCACCTGGTTATCGTCCACAAGGGTCGAAAGCGCCTTGGTGAGCCTCCAGACGGGGCTCTTGACCCAGACCGCATCGCTGCTATGGATCTCGTTCTCGGGCCCTCCCTGGTACTTCCCGTCGGCGATGAGGTCGAAGTACACGCATCCCTTCATCCCGAGGGCGAGCACAGGCACCCCGTCCGAGTTCTCCATGTAGTCGAACGAGAAGGCCGCATCTGCCTTTGACAGCGTCTGCTTGTTCTTGTGCACGTAGTTCGGAAGGCTCAAGCCGCCTAGCTCCTCCTCGCCCTCGATCAGGAACCGCATGTTCACGGGCATCGAGTTGTTGTCCGTCATCGTCCTGATCGCCAAGAGGGTCCCGGCGAGCGAGCCCTTTGAGTTGTATACTCCCCTGTTGACCAGGATCTCCCCGAGGCGCTTGTCCTTGACGATCGAAGCCGCGAACGGCGGTGTCTTCCACTCTGAAAGGTTGCCGACCGGCTGAACGTCGTACATCCCGTAGAGCAGACAGGTCTTCTCCGCGCCCACGTCGAGATGTCCATGTACCAATGGCCAGCTCTTGCCCGATGCCCTGTACGTGCCGGTCTTCGCCCCGAGCTTCCTGAGCATCTCCTCGACCATCCCGGCGGATTCCTCGATGCCCTCGCCGGTGAACGAAACGCTGGGGACCCTGAGAAGTTCCCTTGTCTCTTTCAGATGGCTGTCCCAGCTTCTGTCTATCTTCTTGTGAAGCTCCTCTATGACCATTCCTAGAACCCCTTGATGCCAATACACGAGCCCCGCACGCGCAGGGCCCGCGTTCGAATACCCCTTCACCCACCCAGGAACCGAGGCTTCTTCTTGTCCTCTTGCAACAGTACATGCTGGATCGGGGCGCCGTGGCACTTGAGCGCCTTCTCTTCGTCCTCGTAGATCTTTCCGCACTCGAAGCACTTGTAAAGCTTCCTCGTCATCCAGCGCAATCTCCCAGGTCAGCCTTGGCGGGTGTCCGACCTTGATTCGCAAGGCCGGTTAATAACTTTCTCAGCTCATGGTGTCGATTCACGCCTTCAGATGACGAGCGAGCGCGGCTTTCGAGTCGGCCGCGAGCTTCGCGTCCTGCTTCTCAAGGTCCTTTTCGAGTTCTTCCATCGTCGGCGGGTCCTTCAGGAAGACCGGGACGTAGCATGTGGTCGTGTCGATGTTCAATATCGCCACGATGTCCATGTCTTCCAGTACCCGCTCCTCGATCGCGGCTTTGAAATCAATGAACGGTCGGATGTCCGGGGGCACGTTCTTCAGCTCGGTTATTGCGACGAGTCTAGTAACGTGCATCCTCGGACAGCCCCCAGAATCTCAGAGGTTTACCTTGGTCTGGTGCACTTCGAGGCCGAGTTTCTCCCTCTCCATACCGAACGCAAGGCCGAGCAGTTGTGACAGGTGCAGCACCGGGATCTTGTTCGGCATGTCCTTCAGCTGCGGCTGGCTGACATCGTACTGCAGGTGACAGAACGGGCAGCAGTCCACTATGACCTCGACCCCGGCCGCCTGCATGTTCTTCAGGTTCTCAGCGGTCATCTTCAGGGCCACGTCCGGCGTCCTCGCCCTTACGCCTCCGCCTGCGCCGCAGCACATGCCCTTGTCCTTATACATTACGCTGGTCATTCCCGCCGCCTCGACTATGTCGTCGAACACGTGCGGTCTCTCGGCGTCATCGATCTTCTTCACGTTCGAGGGCTTGAGGAAGTGGCATCCGTAATGCACGGCCGCCTTGAGGTTCTTGCCTCCCTTGACCTTGGACTTGATGGCCTCGAGCCCGACATCCCTGTAGAGCAGCTCGACGAAGTGCCTGACGTTGACTGTTCCGTTGTATTCTATGCCCGTAGCGTCCTTGAGAATCTTGTTGACCTTCTTCCTCGCCTCAGGGTCGTGGTTCAGCTTGTGGGCGGTCTCGAACAGCGTGTCGAAGCAGCCGTTGCAGATCGTCACGATATCGACGCCCATCTTCTCGGCGATGGCGAGGTTCCTGGCGGCTACCGCCATCCAGTAGTTCTGGTCGAACGACCTGGTCACGCCTGGTGCCGGACAGCAGCTCGCGCCTTTCATGTCCACGAGGTCCACGCCAAGGGACTTCAAGACTTCCCTGGAGGAGCTCTCGATGCCTGGGTATCTGAGCGGCATGATGCAGCCCAGGAAGAATCCGTACTTGTTCGCCATCTCACTTCGCCCCCGGGATGATGAGCTTGTCGAAGCCGCACAAGACCGCGATCTTCTTGACCTCTTCGAGCGCCTTCGCATCCGAAAGCACGGTCGGGGGGACCGGTTCAAGACCCAGCTTCGCCCTGAGCGCCTTGTCCTCTTCCCTAAGGGTGACCAAGTGCCCCGTCTTCGAGACTAGCTCTGCGATCTTCCTGTGCGGCTCGGCCATGTAGCCCTTCTTGACCGCCATGTTCCTGAGCGCCATGACTATGTCAACTATCTCGACGCCCCTCGGGCATCTCTCGTAGCAGGTGAAGCAGGTCGTGCACAGCCACAGGTCATCCGATGGGAGGACATCCTCCTCGAAGCCCAGCTGGGCCCTTCTGACGACCTTCCTGATCCTGAACGCGGTCTGCCGTCCGGACGGACAGCTGCCCGTGCATGTCCCACACTGGAAGCAGAGGTTGACAGTCTTGCCTCCGCTCTCAACGACCTTCCTGGTGAACTCTGGATTGGGTTCCTTAGCTTCTGCCAAATTACTCACCAGAGCCTGATTGTGCTTGGGTCGTATTTGAGTGTTTTGCTATAAAGGGGAAAGCATTATCCTTTACGGTAAACCCAAGCCTCCCTGGCCTCTTCCAAGAACTGCCCCAGGTCCTCGTGCTCCGTGCACTTGAGGGCGGGTATGGAATGCAGGGACCAACGCTGGTCCTTCGCGCCTTCCTCCATGACGATGCCCGTCCTCACGAGGCTCTTGTTCACGAAGTAGCTGAGGTCCGTCCTGTTGAGGATGGATGGCTCGTGGATGGTCCTCGCAATCTCGTATGGGATACCCTTCTCGGAGAGGTACCTGAAGGCCAACCGCTGTGCCCCGAAAGTCAGCAACGCATACTTCAAGCCCACATCCTTCTGGAGCAGCATGTCGGAGCCGATCTCCTCGGTCTCGACATCGACCGCGCGCTCCATCGCGTACATCGCGTC
>CALMQK010000322.1 GCA_937872085.1 uncultured euryarchaeote | reverse complement strand
GCGCCGAGGACCTGGCGAAGAGGCCGCTGTTCTCTGTCATCCAATGTCCCATATGTCCACTCGAGTTCGAGCGCGGCTCCATCGAGGCGACGATGGAGTTCGCGAAGGCGGGGATACCAGTCGTGTCGATGTCCATGGCCCTGTGCGGCCTGACATCTCCCGTCACTCTCGCATCTACGATCGCAATAGTCAACGCCGAGAACATAGCGAGCTTTGCGATATCGCAGGCGACCAAAGCCGGTGCGCCGGTGATTTACAGCTCTGAGTCGACAGCTCCCAACATGATGACGGGGGAGATACACTACGGCGCGCTCGAGGAGATCCTGCTCGCGAGTGCCTCGGCACAGATGGCACATCATTATGGTGTCCCATCGATGGTCGGCGGCTTCTGCCTGGGCATGGGAGGCGATGCCCCCGGCATAAGCATCGACCCCGCGGAGCTCACTTTCAACGCGATGACGTCTATGACCATGACAGACTTCGCATCGGGGATCGGCGGCCTAGACCAGGCGAAGGGCGCGTCCCTCGAGCAGGTGATCATAGACTGCGAGGTCTGGGAGATGGTGAGGGAAATGCGAAAAGAAGTCGAGATGGACGATGCGCATTTCTTGATCGACCTGATACGCTCCGTTGGACCAGGTGGGAATTTCCTCAAGGAACCACATACGGCCAAGAACCTCAGGAAGGAACTGTTCATGCCGACGAAGGAGAAGGCCGATGTGTACGCGAAGTACCGACTGGGGACCGACTGGAAGGACGCGGTCGAGAGGGCCCGAGAGAAGGCGAAGGCGATCCTCTCAAGCCATATCCCGGACCAGGTGGATGCCGACGTGATCTCACAAGTACAGCGGATACTGCAAAGACCAATCGCGCGGTGATCAGAGCTTCTTCGCCATCTTGATGGACTCGACGAACCTCTGCCATCTCTTGGCGTCCTCGATCTTGCTCATCAGGGCCTCCTTCTTGAACTCCGCCCTCTCTGCGTTCTCCGCGGAGCGCAGTTCATCGATGGCCCTCAGGAGGCCGCATATCTCCTCAAGGATCCCCTTGGCCGCGTCTCTCGTCATCTGATCGTGCGAGAGCTGCACCTCCAGTTCGCGCTCCCTTTCCTTCAGTTGGGCGATGAGGTCGTTGGCTTCCTGCACGTCATCGACCGTGAGCTTCTCCTTGCTGGTGAGGTT
>CALMQK010000321.1 GCA_937872085.1 uncultured euryarchaeote | reverse complement strand
CATGAATGTTCAGGCAGCCTCTCTCGGCGACCTGACCATCTCGAGCGGGACGTATGTCATTCAGAACATCGAGCAGCCCATCGACGGCAACGTGACAGTGACCGGGACCGGCAACCTGACGATTAGGGACGCGACCATGAGTGTCATAAGCAACTATGCCACGACCCAGAGGCGCACAATCACCGTCTCAGGGGCGGGAGCAACGCTGTACCTTGACCATGGCACTATCACCAGCTACTTGGACCAGATCAACCCGTGGCCATTCCTGAACTTGATCATTCAAAACAATGGCCACCTGATCGCATCCGGCCAATCGGTGCTGATGTTCCCAGGGAATATCACCTTGAGCACGGGCGCACACGTCATATTGCGCGATACACAGATCGTGAAGCTACCTGACACGGAGGTCAGCAGGTATGTCGTAGGCACTTCAGGCCTCGTATCATTCGATTCGGCCAACGACGGCCCCGCGATATCGATTGCTAGCTCGACGTTGGAAATGTATGATTCGAGCATCGCCAACCTACCAGAGTACCTGACTCAGCTTGCGAGCAACATCACCCTTGCTGGCAGCTCGGTTCTGCTCGCGGTCAACAGCTACATCGGGATCGATTTCGGTCCGTTGAACGTTCTTCCAAGCGACTCGTACAGACACAACGCTTTGGTGCTTACGGACTCAGCGCGGGCCGAGTTGTACGGTTGCTCTTTCGAATCTTACATTGGGAGCGAGGCGGACAGAAGACCGGCAATAATATCCACCGGATCCACTTTCGTTGGGATTCCGAACGCAAAAGGTGGAGAAGACAACACTGGTGGAAATTACGTCGCTCTGCAGCAAAGCAATGAGGGGCTGTCCTATCGTGTGGGACCCGGACAAAGAATGGCCATTGATGGTTTCACGGTCGGTGGAGCCTCGCCAATAGACGGCGCCTCTCTACTGGTCAGATACTTGGTTAACTCTGGATACAATGGAAATGGGTTCCTCAATTGGAGCACAAATGAGGGGGTTACGCAAGTCAGCACTGGACTCCAGCCACTGTTAACAGATACTTCCTACGTGGAGAAGAGCTACAATCTCTATGCCGCTGGCGTTACAACTCTAGGTGCCATATCGACTCTGGACATAAACTTCAAGAATACCGGGACTTCGGGAGATGTGCAGTTCGACAGTATGTCGATTGTGATTACATCTGGGAGCGGGGCGCACGTATACAGATGGCTCAATGTGACAGTGGGAGATGCCTACGGCGTTCCCATACCTGGAGCAAGAGTGACAGCGGTATTCACTGGATCGAACGGGTATGGTGGTCAAGAATCGTTCTACTTCGGCTCGGGCGGTGCTCAACCCCTGCCGCCAGATTCAGTCCTTGCATATATGGGAAAGAATAATGCTTCAACATTCAGCGCTACTGAAGCCGATGGAATTGCGACGATGCCGTTCCTGACGGACTTGATAACGGAGACACTGGGATCAAGCTCGTTTTTCGTCGGTACATTAGCATTGAATGGCAGTGCAGTCATCAGCACAATCCGTTACAGTTCGACTGAATCCTTCTCATTCCCGGCTTATCCTGCCATGGAACCAGGAGACAGGAGTTTTGAAGTGACGGTCGAAATCAGAAATGTGTCTGCCCCGAGCCCCGACCAATCAAGATGGCTTGTGGTTCCAGTCTCGCCGACACAGCCCAGCCTGACGATCGAGGAAATGACTTACTACCACGCAGGCGACGTGATAGTCGCTGCTGGTGGAACCCTTACTTTTGATAATGCAGTGTTCGAGCTCGTGCAGGCCTATTCCAATCAGAGAACGGTCTATGTCG
>CALMQK010000320.1 GCA_937872085.1 uncultured euryarchaeote | reverse complement strand
GGTCAGGACGAGGCCGTCCGACTGGCGCGCATCGCCGCTTCCCAGAGGAGGCATTTCCTCCTCGTCGGCCCGCCCGGTACTGGCAAATCGATGATAGCCCAGGCCCTTTCGCTCCACTTGTCGAGGCCGACGGAGGAGATCAGGGTCGTGCACAATCCGGAGAACCCGGAGCGTCCGCTGGTCGAGGTCAAGGGCTTTGACGAGGTAACGAAGGAGCTCGAATCCAGAGGCTCCGCCGAGGGAGAGTTCGTGGACCCGAAGGAGGCTCCTGTCAACGTCGCTGAGCGCCTCGGATACCGATGCGCCAACTGCGGCTCCTATTCTTCGCCCAAGGAAGGTTTCTGCCCCAAGTGCAGCCGCGCCAAGATCGCACAGATGAGATCCACGCCCCAGAACCCGTTCGGGGACCTGCTAGGTGGATTGGTTGAAGTCACGATGGGCCAGCTGGCAGGACGAGAGAGGGTGACCACGACCAGGAAGAGGTTCGGCAAGGAAGAGGTCGTGGTGTTCGAGCGCGCGGGCGAGATGATCAAGGTCCTGGACCAGCCAGCGCTCGAGAAGAGGCGGGAGCTGGAGAAGGAGAGCCCGAAGAAGGTCATAGTCCCGATCTCAAGGAACCCGTTCGTCCTCGCGACCGGAGCGAGCGAGGTCGAGCTCCTAGGGGACGTGCGGCACGACCCGTACGGCGGCCATCCGCAGCTGGGGACCCAGCCCTACGACAGGGTCGTCGCCGGCGCTATCCACAGCGCTCACCAGGGGGTCCTCTTCATCGACGAGCTTCCGATCCTAGGCCACCTGCAGAGGTTCATCCTGACGGCGATGCAGGAGAAGAGGTTCCCCATCACTGGAAAGAACCCACAGAGCTCGGGGGCCAGCGTGCGTGTGGACAGCGTGCCCTGCGATTTCATCTTCGTCGGTGCGTGCAACATCCAGGATCTCCCGCACATACTCTCACCGCTCAGATCCAGGATCAACGGCGGAGGGTACGAGGTGCTGGTCGAGACGGCGATGCCGGACACGCCGGACAACAGGCTAAAGCTCGCCATGTTCGTGGCCCAGGAGATCGTCATGGACGCGAGGATACCCCACGCCACGCGGGAGGCCGTCGGCCTCATCATCGAAGAGGCGAGGAAGAGGGCGAAGATGATAGATAACCGTGACAAGTCCCTGACGCTGAGATTGAGGGAGCTGGGCGGCCTCGTGAGAGCGGCAGGGGATGTCGCCGTGGTCGAAGGTACCACACTCATCGAGGCGAGGCACATCAAGGAAGCGATGAGGACGGCCCGGCCGGTCGAGGAGCAGATCAAGGAGAGGTACGGCAGCTACATGGGGGGCGTCTCATCCGACATGAGCTCCTCCGCGAAGGACTCGTCCCCGTATCAGTCCTGGAACTACCATGTCCACGACGACAAGAGAGGATACGAGTAACGCTTGACCTCAGCTCTGGAGGGTCTTGCTCATCTTGTAGGCACCCTCTCCGTTGCTGTAGAAATTGTCTATCTCCCCGGTGAGGGCGAAGCCCTGACGCTCGTAGAACCCGATGGCTTCCTTGTTGCTCTTCCTGACCTCCAGGATCAAGGTGTCGAAGCCCTTCGCGATGCTGTTCGAATAAAGCTCACCCATCAGCCGATGTCCGTAGCCCATCCGTCTCCTCTCGGGCAGGACACCCAGCATGAGGACCCTGGCCACCCTCTCCCCTGATGGGACGGCCGCGACGAACGCTACGACCACGCCCTCCGCCTGCAGCACGAGGAACCCTTCCCGCCACAGGTTGTGCACGGTCAAGTAGAGCGAGGGGGGATAAGTCTCACCCAAGGACCTCCTGACGATCTCCATGACCGATGGTATGTCGGTCGGGGAGAACGGTCGGAGCAGGATCATCGGGCGGAGTCAAGTATCACGATGATGATTAATTTTCCTAAGACGATTCAGACGCCTCTTGGCCAGCTTTCTGCCGAGGACCGCTCCCAGACCAGCGGCCACCAGACCCACCCAGTAGTGGAGTCTCCACACCGTGCTCCCGTGGCCGCCGACTGCGCCTGGCGGAAGGACTTCGACGATGATGATGTCCACATCCTTGTTTCCCCAACCGTCCTCAACGGTCAATCTTATCTCGAACCTGCCAGCGTGGTCTGGGACGAATCTCGTGAACGGGGCCTGGGCCTCGTACTTCCCGTCCCTATCAAGGTCCCACCCATAATGCGCGATCGCCCGGTCGTCCCCCGAGCCGCTGCCGTTCAGCTCGACGACCTCTCCCAGATGCACGGTGAGATCCTCGCCTGCCTCAGCCCTCGGCGGGGTCACATCCGGGGTCCAATCCATGTCGAATGCGCGGGTGAAGTATGCCCCGACCTCCTCCGACTCGATGATGGCAGCAAGCTCGCGGTTCTTTGCGAACGAAGAGAAGCCCCAGTTGTTGCTCGAGACCAGGGTCCTCAGTCCCTCGAACACGGCCCCTTTGTTATGAACGACCGTGATCGGGTTCTTGGGGTCCATCAGCTTGAACTCGCCCTTCAGGCTGGCGTTGTCGCTTATCCCGGAGAGGAACCTCAGAGCCGGGCCGTTGCCCTCGGCGTTGAACCATGAGGAATCGAAGAGCATCCGGACCATGGAGCCTTCGCGCATGGCACCGACCATCGCGTCCAGGAGAGGGCTGACTGCCGGACCGCTGGACCATCGGCCCTCCCAGTTGAGACCGACCTGGAACTGCTCCACGATCATGGACTTCGAACCCCTTATGAGAGGGAAGAGGAAGGGTGACAGTTCCGAAGCATCAGGTGATGGGATAAGCTCCACGCGGACATCGGTTGTGGTGCGCATCGGCGCGAGTGCTCCGTAGGAGTGGTTCGACCTCGGAACCTCGGGCAGTACGGCGGAGCTCGAGTATCTCGGATCGATCCTCCATGGTATCACGTCCGGCCTCGACGAACGAGCATCGGAATCGAAGATCGAAGAGAGATACCGACCCGCCTCGGAGCTCGTGATGCATACCCCCCAACCCCGGTTCGCCATCAGCCTATCCTCGGGAACGCCGCTCTCGACGAAGTTCTCCGAGAGGATCAGGGACCTCGAGGAGTCGATCACCGCATACTTCGAATGTAGGGGGCCAAAGTGCTGCACGATCTTCTCGCTGAGGTTCCCGTTCACCGTCGCGACATCTATGCTGGCCGTGGTCAAGGCGGAGAGACAATCCACCTGACGAGGGGACATCCCTCCGGCCGGGGCGCCGTCGACCAGGATCCGCACGTCCACGCCTCTTGCGGACGCAGCTACGAGTTCGTGGCAAACCGCAGCCGAGGACAGTTCGTACGTGCACAGCCGAACGGTCCTCTGCGAACCCCTCAGCACGTCCAGGACCACGTCCAACGAGCAGTCGGGGCTCGTGAACGCGGTCAGGTCCCCTGCGGGGACTCCTATCTGGATCGGCTCGAACTCGGTGTACCCGTACCTGTACTCTCGAAACGGGGCCCAATCGCCTGCTGAATCGGAGTCCTTCCAGCCGGCGTTCGAATGGATCCTCCTGGCCACCTCTCCTTGCCTAAGCGAGGGCATAGGCTCCCCGAACCAGATGGACGAGGGCTCCACGGAGCTGCCATATCTCACGAAATCGATCTGAGTGCCTGCGGAGGAAGCAAGGGCGAGCGAATCGCCGGCATCCGCCAGTCTGAAGGTCCCCGTCCGTGACAACCTGCCTGAGGGATCGTCGACCGTGATCTCAGGGGACCGTCCGAATGCCCTCACGAAGGATGTCGAGTTCATGGAGACGAAAAGCGAGCCGGACGGCTGCAGCCACAGGTCACCCACGAAAGTGAGCGTGCCCTCTCCATCGGAGACCGAGCAGTTCGCCAGGTTCACTCGATACGTGCACGCATTGGAGATGACGAAGTACTCATCGCTCGAGAGAGCGCGTGGATAGAATTCCGTTATCAGGAGCTGCGTCCCGATGCTAGCCCCCTCGCCTTCTGCAGTGACCGCGGACCCCACGTGATGCGGCGCGAGGACGATCGACAAGAATAGCAAGGCCGATGACACCGCCGGTACGCACCCGCGCCACATCGCCACCCGATGTCGGGACCGACGAGAATACGGGTCCTGCTACAGTTAGACTTCGCTCATCGCCCAAGTCCCGATATCAGATCGATCAAGACAGCCCTTCTATCCTTCGCCTTGACCACTCCACTGGCCAGAAGGACTCCGTCCGTCCCGAGTTCCATGGCCTTCGCGACGTCACGTCCGTTCTTCACCCCGGCTCCGCAGAGCACCCCGACACTCCCGCTGATCATCCTTATCGCCTCGACCGCGTCGGAGACTATCTTCGGGTTTGCGTTCGTCACGGAGACCTCACCTCCGATCAGCTCGGGCGGTTCTATGGCGACGAAATTGGGGTCCATGGCGGCGCATGCCTTGCTCACTGGGATGTTGTTCGTGCATGCGATCGTGTCCAATCCCAAGGTCCTGCACCTGTCGATGACCTCGTGGATCTCCGCCAGCTTCAGCCGTCTCTCGGCATGGTTCACGAGCGTGCCCTTGGCACCCGAAGCCTTGGCGTTGTCGATGGTGACGTGCCCTGTCGTGCTGCCCGAGGGGACAGGGTCGAGGTGTTGAGCGAAGACCGGGATGTTGACGGTCCTGGAAACGATGGCCAAGTCGGGCATCGGCGGTGCGATGACTATCGATGCCCCCGACTCCGACGAGACTTCCTCGCATATCCTTGCGAGCTCGATGGCAGCCAATCCGCTCGCTTCCTGGTAGGTCTTGAAGTTGACGACTATGACGGGCCTTCTGATTGGCAAAGCAGCGACCTCACTCTAGCGGCTTCATCCTCGGTTCGAGCTTCTTCAGGACCTCGGGGCGGGTGGTGTACTCCAGCTCCTCGGGGGAGACGATCCCAGGCATGAACGGACCGTGGCCGCGCATGTAGATCGATATCTCCATCGCCTTGTTCCTCACGGGGTCCCACTCGTGACCAGAGAAGTAGTCGATCGGCTCGTGGTCGCCTGCCTTCCCGCCCGGGGCTTCCGCTCCCTGTATCTTGCCGTTGGTTATCTGCAGTCCCAGGCAAACGACTCGGGGCGGACCGTCGTGATAGCTTGGGTCGGATTCATCGACCGCACAGGGATACCATGCGCCGTAGTGAGAACCTCTCATCCAGCCCGCGACGAGCTGTGGGAACGCGAACGGCTGGAGCGCCTCCCCGGCGGCTGGGAACCCGGACTGGCATCTCAGGAGCATCACGGGGTCGTCCTTGCCCACGTATTTCCCTGCCAGGATGTTGAGCTTCTCGGTCGAGACCACTGCCGCGAGGCCAAGCGTCTTGTGCGTAACCCGCTTCACGGCGTACCTGGTGGTGTCCCCAATCAGCGCGAGTATGTCGTAGAGCTCCGCGGGCGAGCTCATCACGACCTTCTTGTGGTCCACGACATCCACGATCTCCAGGTCGTATCCGAGGTGCGCCCTCGGGTCGATCACGAGGCCTGTCGTGGTGAACGGGTCCATGAATATCTTGGATATCGGCAGGGAATAGGCGGACGGGCCGCATTTGTCAGCCATGAACACCA
>CALMQK010000319.1 GCA_937872085.1 uncultured euryarchaeote | reverse complement strand
GCTCTTCGAATCCGCCAACATAGAGCCGCACCTCCGATACTACAAGGAAACGGATACCCCCCTGGTACGGATGCCATATTTCTGGGAGGATTCCATTGAGATCCTGAAGCCCACCCCCAGCTTCGATCTGGGGAACATGAAATACACCCGCCCTGGACTCAAGATTTTCGATTTTCACCCCGTCCATGTGGCCTTGAACACTTGTGAGCTGCCAGCATACAACTGGTGCAAGAACAACATCGGGGTGGGAAAGGTGGATGAGGAGAACATCAGAATGATCAGGAACAAGAAGATCATGGGAACGGAAACCCTACTGATCCGACTCGTCAAGTACATTGAGAAAGCACAGAACGGAGGACGCACGCTCAGCCAGATAGGCCATGAGTGGCTCGAACTGGGGGGCTACAAATGAAGTTCTGCATATTCGCCTATGACTTCCCGCACAAGAAGACCAACTCGTTCATGCGGGCGATGGCGCGGATCATAAAGGAGGACATCGTGGTGATCGCCGCACCATACGTCGAAATCCCACAACCAGACCGTTTGATCTACTGGAGCGAGAAACTGATCAGCACCAATCCAAAGGACGTGGCTGAGAAGCTGGATATCAGTTACATTCACTGCAAGCATGAGCTGTGCGTGCCGATCCTGGAGGAGGAGAAGCCCGACATAGGGGTGATCGCTGGGGCACAGATCCTTCCCAAGGAAGTGATCGAACGATTCCCGGTTGGCGTTGTGAACTTCCATAACGGGATCCTTCCGATCAATCGTGGGCTGGATTGCCTGAAGTGGGCGGTTCACGATGGGCTGCCTCAAGGCGTGACCGCACACCTGATCAATGAACGGATCGACGCTGGAAAATGCCTGGAGACTGAGGTCGTCAGTGTTTGGCCGAACGACGGTTTCGCTGACATATCCGACCGCTTGTTCGAAGCGCAACGAAAACTCCTGAAGGTCGTGGTATCTACCTATAAATCAGATCCTAATAGGTACAGCCATACCGTTGATCTTATAGGCGGGAAGCCGCACGGAAGGATGCCACCAGGGACCGAGATCGAGACTCTCGAGCGATTCCTAGAGTACAAGCAGCACTATGCGGATATTCGCGGGGAGTGGTGCCCTTGAATGACGATGACAAGAAGAGGATGGATGATTACTACGGGCAAGAATGCTTCAAGTCGCTCCCATACAAGTTGAACATTGGATTCTTTCGTTGGGATTGGAGCCCGGTTTATCGAAGGATCAGGTCATTCTTGAGGCCATATTCGGTTCTCGACGATGGAGGCGGGTTTGGAGCACTAAGGCCATACTGTGTTGGTATGGACTATACGAACCTGGACCCATCCATAGGAATGCTCAACATTGATGCTGGGCAGAATGACACAAAAGTGTTGGGGGTTGGGGAGAACCTTCCCTTCACAGACGAACTCTTCGATAATGTTGTAAGTTGCGCCGTACTCAGATTTGTGACTGAAGAGCAGAAATATCTGCGAGAAGCATATCGCGTCCTCAAGCACGGCGGGGTGCTTGTCCTAGTCAATGCCACGAACGATTACCCATACAATCTGACTCGACACCCTTTCCTTTTCTGGGTTCCATTGATTTACAACTATCAGAAGAAACATCACGGCGATGAGACTAGATGGAAGGAGAACCTCATGAGCGGGGAGGACATAGTTGCGATGATCAAGAGCACGGGGTTCAGTGTTAAACACACCGAGCACGTTACGAGACACCTCCCATGGTTGTGGATTTTCAAACCCGATTCGCGTTTCCTATGGACACTTGCACGATTATTCATGCGAAAGAAGGACGGACAGTATCTGCTCGTCATCTGCAATAAGCCATGAGGTGGGATCAAATGAAGATATGTTTTCTGGGGGACGGATGCTCGCCGATCATACGCAGCTGGGTGGAATACTTCGTAGAACAGGGAGAAAGCGTGAGCTTGATCACGGCCAACATGGCCACGCCACACTTCAGGTTCGCGGATGTCTACCGCGTTGGGGATACGAACCCGAAACGGATCCTCACATGGCTTCGGATCATCAGGCGCACGAAGCGCGCGATCAAGCTGATCAGGCCGGATATCATTCACGCCCACAGTATCTACGCCTACGGCATTCCAGCAGCAATGTCCGGGTTTCATCCATTCGTGGGCACTCAGATGGGCGACGATATCGGCGTGTTGACCTACAAGTCCCGAACGGCCAGGGCAGCCGTGAAACGGGTTCTAAGGAACATTGATGTGCTCTTCGCCAAGGATATCTATGCCAAACAGCGGGCTATGCAGCTGGGCTGCCCCGCAAGCAAGGTGCAGATAATGACATCGGCGTGCGACACGGATCGGTTCACACCGACCGAACGGTCCCCGGCGCTCAGGGACAGCATTGGCGTAGGCCCAGGGGACGTTCTGGCCATATTCACCCGTCCGTTCACGGATCAGTACCGGGTAGATACCCTCGAAGCGGCGCTTCCTGAAGCCCTAGACGCCGTACCTGAGCTCAAGGTGATATTGCTCGAGAGGGGCGACTATCAGCCCGTAAAGGCACGCCTAGCCCCCTACAAGCGCATTTTATGGCTGCCTGCGATCCCCCATGAGCAATTCCATGCCTTCCTAGCAAGTGCCGATATGTTCATCGACACTTTTGTACCCCGCGATGGAATGCTCGGCCACGCCCATGGAACCGCCGTGACCGAAGCCATGGCTAGCGGCCTGCCACTGATCCTCCCGGACAAGCCCGAGTTCCATTTCCCATGGTTCAACGCGGTGCTATATCCAATCGAAGATCCAACACGGTTCGCCATGCAGATCGCTAGGTTGGCGCGGGACCAACCGCTTCGGAAGAAGATGGGGTTGGAAGCCCGGCAACTGGCGGTCAAGTACTTCGACCGATCAGTCGTCATGGGACAGGCATTTCATACTTACAAGGCATTGCTGGAGAGCGGGATGGCGTGAACGAGAGCGAGTTCTATCAACGAGGACGCTGGTTTGAGAGCGAGCTGGGGCGAGCGTCCGACTTTGTTTCTTTGCTTCCGAAGGAACTGACGCTTCGAGATAACGGGGCGATACTGGCTTGTGCTGATACGAAGAGCTGCTACACGACACCATTCGAGGAGATCAGCGTTGTGCCCTACAAGCAGGTACAGCGTGATCATATGCCCTGGGTGGAGGAGTTCCTGAATGAGTTTCATATGCGAATACCGACCACTCCACGCGGCTATGCCACTCGGCTGCTGAAATCCACCGAAGAAGCGATCCGACGCGCATGGGATCCGAAGAAGTTTCACGTCGTGAGCCACTCGAGCGGGTACGACACGCGCCTGATCTCGATTGCGATCCAGAATCTTCACAAGGAACTTGGTGATCAGTGGCTAGGCGACCTGGTGTTCGTCGAGGGCGACGGAGAAGGAGCACAAACGCGCGAGATCCTTAAGAAGCTGGGCTGGGGCGACTGGCCGTTCTACGTTTACAACGAGGGCGCTGACCCGCATGAGTACCATGCGCGTAGCATCGATTTCGAGAATGCGTGGGCGAGGTTCAACGGCATAACGGGCTTCCCCCTCAATGTGTGGTACGACCCCTACGAATGGTTTCAGGAGAAGGCGCTCATCCCTGGTGATAACAAAATCCAATGCTTCACCGGCTACGGGTCCAACGAGATCGCCAAGGCGTTCAACACCTTCGGGGGATTCAAATGGTACACCGAATGGGTATATCACCACCCGTTATCGACGTTCAAGCTCAAGGGCGACTGGGTGCATCCGTACTATCACATCCCCCTGTGGCGCAACCTCAGCCAGTACCATAAGTTCCGATACCACAACTGCGGGATCGCCAAGTACGCTATCAAGTACATCTCGCCAGAAACCTGGGGCATGGGCGGCATGGGGATCGTGGACCGCGAACCGACGGTTCGGTTGCTAAGCAACCGCCTGATCACGCAGGCGTTCATGGATTACCGCGACTCTTGGTACGGCAAGAACGTACACCCAGAGATCGCACCCCCGAACCCCCTCATGGATTACAGCCCGTTCTGGGGGGAGTGGTGTCTGGCCTCACTATGCGAACATCTGCTAGAGACTGGGCACACGATCAACGCCGATGTGGACTGC
>CALMQK010000318.1 GCA_937872085.1 uncultured euryarchaeote | reverse complement strand
TTGACGAGAAGCTGTTGAAGAACGAACAAGTGGAGGCCATCGGGCTGTTCGCGGATATCGCCGGGCTCGCGATCGAATCCGAGAGGCGGAAGCTCCGAGCCATCTCCGCTCCTCTGAAGGCCACACAGAAGACGATGCTGCTCGTGGACGTGCTCAACATCGCCTCCTCCATCGTTTCCGAGAGAGACCTCAGGAAGCTATCGGACATGATACTCGCGTCCGTTTCATCCCTTTTCGGGTTCGGCAAGGTCAGTCTCATCATCTATGACGAAGCCGTGGGGGCGTTCATATGGATGGCGCTGTTGGGATACAGCGAAGATGTAGCCCGCGACACGCAGTCCCGACATATCCCCACTGCGGTCGTTCTCGAGGATCTTCAGGAGAGCAGACGGATTGGCAAATCTGCCTACTTGACGCGGGCGGAGGAGATCACCTCTGCACAAATGGCCCATTATGCCCAGCCCCGGATCAAGGGACCCATCGGCCCCAGAAAGAGCGATGAGTGGAACCAATATGACTGCCTTGCCTTCGCGCTGCACGACTCCACCGGTCGGATCGTCGGGGTGATCTATCCATCGGACCCGAAGGACAACAAGCTTCCCGATGAAGATACGATCGAGACGATCGAGATACTGACATCCTTGGCGGAGATAGCCTTAGAGAACGCGCGCCTGTCGACGGAGAGGGAGCAGGCATTGCGTTCGATAAGCCAGAGGACGGAACAGCTCTCTCGGATACTGGACCTGGCATCCAACATCATGTATGTCCGCGACCTGGATCAGATGCTGGACGACCTGCTGAAGACCCTCGCTCGCCTGATGGGCATCAAGAGGATGGTCATAGGGATAAGGCACGAGGGATTGGGGATCTACAGGATGGAGGCCGTCTACGGATACTCGAGCAAGGCGGCGGAAGCGATCAAAGCCCTTGACTATTCGGCCCAAGAGAGTGACGCCGTCCAGAACCCCGAGAAGTTCGTGGGCGGCAACTCAAAAGTCAAGTGGCGTAAGAAGCTCGGCCGGATGACCTACTACGTTCCCGTGGAAGGGCAGCTTCTCGCACCCACCAAGGATGAGATGGCATACTATCCTGATCCGGAACTCATCCACCGCCCGAGGAGTGGTAAGGGACATTGGCACGAACTCGATTGGATGGATACATTCATTATGGATAGGTCCGGGAAGCCGATCGCCTTCCTTGAGACGCTCAAGCCCAGGGACGACAGGGTCCCGGACTCCG
>CALMQK010000317.1 GCA_937872085.1 uncultured euryarchaeote | reverse complement strand
GTCGGGGTCGCGATGATCAGCCCGTCCGCCCTTATCTCGGTCGCCCTCGCGCCGTCGATCGATATCTCGAAGTGCCTCATCTTGGCTATGTGGGCCGTGTGCAGGACCGCCTCGTTGGTGGCGTCCTCCAGCCGCTTGCCGTCCATCACGGTCTTCAGCTTCAGCCTCTCGTTGATCTTGTACTTCCCGCTCAGGAGCCTCTTGATCGCGGGCTTCACCTCGTCCGGCTGGACCTCGGTCAGGAACCCGAGCACCCCTGCATTGACTCCCAGGACGGGCCTGTCCGTGCCCTGGAGGGTCCTGAGTATGGTCCCGTCCCCGCCCACGGTTATGAGCACATCGACCTTCATCGACGAGAGCGGGATGCCCTTGAGGCCGAGCCCGACGGCCATGCGTTTCTCGAGGACGAAATCCTGCCCCTTGAGGGCATCGAGAACCTTCTTCGCGATCGGCTTGAAGTTGCGCAGCTCCGGCGTGCCTGTGATTCCTATCCTCGTAGTACCAGCTCCTTGACCTTTGGATCCCCATACGCAAGGAAGTTCTTGCGATCCTGGAGGTTGAACTCCATGTCCAGCTTCTCTCCCGTCGCCAGGTCGATGACCTCTCCGCCCGCCTCTCTCAGTATGAGGCAGCTCGCGGCGATGTCGACGATCCTGATCATACGGTTCAACTTCGAGCAGTTCATGTACAGCGCGGCGGCAGCTCCCTGAGCGACCATGCACATCTCGAGCGAAGCGGCCCCGAAGGATCTTGCCTTGGCGGCCATCTTCCTCACCCCGTCGGTCTCAGGGGCGGAATCCTTGTTGTTGTAGATGATGAAGATCGAATCGTCCCTGCTGAACTTCGAGACTCCGATCCTGTGGCCGTTCATGTCCGCGCCCCTGCCCCTGCGCGCGTAGTAGGTGTCGCCGGTGAAAAGGTTCCTGATAAGCGCCTCGTCGCAGTCGTTCATGGTCTTCGTGCCGATGGCCATCGAGACCGAGAAGAACGGGATGCCCTTGATGCAGTTCAGTGTGCCGTCTATCGGGTCGAGCACGAGGGTCTTCTCGGCCTTGCGGTCGATGTACCCCGCCTCCTCGGAAAGAACGTTGAGCTTGATGTCCTCGGCGTCGAGAAGCTCGAGCACGGCATCCTCCGCGAACTTGTCGATCGCTGATGTGGAGGAGCCGCTCGCTCCCATGCCCACATGGACATGCCTGTCGAAGTCCTTCGGAAGCTCCTTGTAGGCGCTGTAGACCTCGTCCGCTATCTTGGTCAGCTCGGTCTTCACGGCCTCAATATTGGATGAGTTGCGTATATTACTTTCCGG
>CALMQK010000316.1 GCA_937872085.1 uncultured euryarchaeote | reverse complement strand
TCGACCAGTTGGACGGAGATGCCACTGACCTTTGCATCCTTGGTGACCGTGAGCGCGAACCCGATAGCCGCTTCGGCCGCCTCCTTGACGGATCCCATGTCCTTCCAGCCGTGGTCCGTCTGCATCGAGGAGCAGTGAGCGCACAGTATGACGTCCACATGCTCCGGCAACGACGCCTTCGCGTGCTTCTTGGAATAGCAGTCCTTGCACAAGGCGCTGATCAGCTCGCCATCGCGCCCGCACTCGACGCAGAACAAGTCACACCATCCTCGCCATCTGCGCGTGAGGCACTTCGCCGATCTGGAGGATGTTCTCGGGGTCGACGAAGCCGTGCTTGATCGCGATCTCCATGGTCTTCCTCCCCACGAGGTTGGCGATCGTGGCCATCTGCAGCCTGTTGACGAGCATGTCCTCATCGCCGCAATCGCCTTTGTAGAACGACGCTGAGACGGTTATCTTGAGGTCGTTTCCCCTGAAGGTCTTCCCGACTATGTCCTCGTCACAGGCGGCCACCAGCACCTGCGAACCTTGCCTGTGAACCTTGACGCAGATCACGCGATCCGCTCCTCGCTGGCAAGCTTCCAGTAGCCTGGTTGCGGCGAGTATATCTCGCCCGATTCGCTGAGCCTCTTCAGAAGTGACTTGGCCTTCTCCGCGGGGATGTTCTCGCTCGCGGCCTTCTGCATCAGGTCGTCCTGGTTGACCCCCCTGCGCGGGTCGGACATCTGCTGGATGAGGCTCCTAAGAACGTAGATCTGCTCCCTCTGGCTCCTGCTGGTGCCCGTCGCTATCAGGTCTATGTCCAGCTTGCCCCCTTCGCTCGCGACCTTGCCCAGGTAATATTGCACGATCTTGATCGCTCGCTGGGAATCCTCCGAGCTGACTATCTGGCTCAGCCTCGCACGCGCGCTCGCCTCCGACATCCTGATGAGCGCCTCGAGCTGCCTCGCCGTGATCGGGACTGAGGCGCCTTGGTCCTCGCCCAGCTTCCTGATGCCGACGTAGTAGCCCTCCAGGGTCTGCATGGCCTCCGAGCCCATGACCGGCGTGATGCGCTTGCTGTACGCCACGTACTTCCTAAGGAATTCCTTGTCCATCGCCGGGACGAGGTGGGCGGTGTCCCGCATTATCTCCTCCACGTTGACATGCGTCAGCTTCTCGGGAGACTCGTGGAGCCTGATCTCGCCCCTTTGGTGGACCTTGAGTATGTGCTCCGCGACGTTGTGGTCTTGTTTCGCCTCGGGCCTATCGGTCATGGTGAAGATGGCATCGAACCTGGAAAGCAGCGCAGGCGGGAGATCGATCTGCTCGGCGATGTTCTTGCTGTCATCGAACCTCCCGTACTTCGGGTTCGCGGCCCCCAGGACCGCGCATCTGGATTGGAGGGTCGCGGTTATGCCCGCCTTCGCGACGGATATCGTGCCCTGCTCGAGGCTCTCATGGATCGCGGACCTGTCCTGATCGTTCATCTTGTCCAGTTCGTCGATGCACGCCAGACCCTTGTCGGCAATCACCAGGGCACCGGCTTCCAGCGTCCACCTGCCCTCGCCGAACTCGTCTTTGACGGCCGCTGCCGTCAGACCAGCCGCCGAGGACGCCTTGCCAGATGTGTATATGCCCCTGGGCGCCAGCTGGGCCATGTATCTCAGTATCTGGGATTTCGCCGTCCCCGGGTCTCCGATGAGCGCTATGTGTATGTCCCCTCTGATGCGCGTGCCGTCGTCCATGGTCTTCTGCACACCGCCGAACAGCTGGAGGGCAAGAGCCTCCTTCTCTTGGTCATAACCGTAGATTGTCGGAGAGATGGATCCGATGATCCTCTCGAACGCGTCCGAAGAGTCCGCGAATTCGCGGATCTTCAGCTCGTCCTCAGGGGTGATGAGTATCTCCTCGTACTCGTGCTCCTCGAACTCTATGGAGTTGATGTCGAGGCTTATCTCGAAAAGCGTGGACTTCGTCTGCCCGCCCTTCTGCTGGCTCTTGAGTATGCCGTTGAGGATCAATCGGTCGCCTGGAGATATCCTGCCAGCGAGGTCGTCCTCGATGTACCCGACGAGCCGTTCCGGCTGAGCCCCGCCTCTGAGCCCCTCGGGCGGTTCCTGGGTCTCGATCTTCTGAGTGTCCACGAACTTGGACGGATCAGAGAGCAATCTGAACTTCGTGGAACCCGGGCCCCTCCCGCACCCGCCTTCCTCCTTGGAGCACTCAAGAGGTTCATGGAAGAGCATGCCTTCTTGCTCGATCGTCATCTTGTGGCCGCATCGAGCACACTCGAACTCCGCAACGGTCACCCTCGGCCTCACCTCGGTGGCCTTCCTCACCAAACCCTCGACGGATACGAAGGTGCCGAGATGCTTCGCCCTCAGCTTCCTGACCTCTATCCGCGAATCTCGCGGCAGGCCCATGATCCTGAAATGGACGAAGGGATTGGTCAGCGCGTGGGAGACCATGCGCTTCATGGCGTCCTCTGCGGACTTGATAGACATGCTCGGATTCACAAGAGTGTAGTTGGCCAAGTCCGGATCGAACTTCTCGACCTCGGAGAAATCGATATTGATGCTCCTTACGTCCGGGTACAGGTCCGCTATTGCCGAGACCTGGTGCCTCCGCTCCTGGCCACCCAGGAACTCCTCCCAGATGGCGACCAGATCTTCAGGTGTGTATTCCTTTGGCATTCAGCTCCCCCCGTGCATCACGGTCGATGACCGTCCCTCTCACTCAACGGCAAAAGGGTAAAGGCAATCGTTAATGTGATACAAAAGCTAGATGGTTTCCGGACCATCCTTCTTCCTTTCCAATGCAAGTAGTATTCTCGACTGAGCGTCGACGACCTCGGCGCTCGTGCTCGCCGCCGAGTACGCCTCGAGCTTCTCCCTGTTGATGTCGATGAACACTGGACCCCACCTGAACTTGCCCATGATCCTCTCAGCGTGCTCCTTCTCCCCCAGGATATAGAGAGTCGCGGCCAGGGCCTCCGCGCTCGATAGCTTCTGAGGCTTGCCGAAGTTCGTCGGGTTCGCCGCTAGGAGGAATGGGAGACCCCTGTGCGTCAGTCCTGACCTCACGTGTGGGAACTTGGTCAGCTTGTTCCACGAGCAGTCGAGGACCAGTATGCCGAACCTCCTCGCCGCGTCCAAGTCCTCCCTCGAGAGCGCCTTCTCCGCCTCGGGGTCGAGCACGATCGCCCCTCGCGGGATCTTCTCGACGTGCTTCGCTTCGCGCAGCTCGCCGAGCCTCAAGAGCCTCGATGCCGTGCACTTCTTGGGGTCGTCCTCGTGCGCCATCAAGGCGAAGAGCCTCACCTCGTCCATCGGATTGGG
>CALMQK010000315.1 GCA_937872085.1 uncultured euryarchaeote | reverse complement strand
ACCAGATTCCTCGGCTGAGGGACAATATCCTTCATTTAGATAAAAGGGCGCATCCGGCCTTGTGGAAATATGCCCCATGACCAAGGTGTTGGCGAAACTTGATCCTCTCATTGATGAGGAGAGGATTTATCAACAGCCGAACCATATTCGAGCTGGATGCACGAACAATCAGTTTCCATTCTCAGCAGTGGAAGCTGCGGTAACTCCACTCTTCTGAGGTCGAACGAAGAATGCATCCTGATAGACGCGGGCATTTCGTGTCGAGAGCTCGAAAGGAGGATGTCGTTCTTCGGCGCGGAGCCGACGCAAGTCGTGGCCGTCGTGCTGACACACGAACACACGGATCACGTGCGAGGCGCCAGGAAGTTCTGCACGGAGCACGAGATCCCCGCATACGCAACCAGGGGCACGCTCGCCCTTACGCCGCTCGGCGGGGCGAACGCGGTCATGTTCACTCCCAACAGATCGTTCTCGATAGGACCGTTCAGGTTGAGTCCGTTCAAGGTCAAGCATCTCGCCGCCGAGCCCGTCGCCATGTCAGTGACCATCGATTCCAAGAAGGTGGGGATCGCTTCGGACCTCGGATGCATCACGCCCGGTGTCCTTGACGGCTTGAGGGATTCCGAGCTGCTGCTGATCGAAGCCAATTACGACGAGATGATGCTTTTGGAGGGCCGCTACCCCGAATTCCTGAAAAGGACGATCAGGGGGAACCATGGCCATCTGTCCAATGACGATGCGGGGATCCTTTCCACAAGATCATCGACCGAAAGGACGGAGCGCATCGTTCTGGTACACCTCAGCAAGAACAACAACACGCCCGAGGTGGCGAGGATGACCGTTGAGAATGCGCTCAAGGACAATAAGATGTCCAAGAAGCTGGAAGTGGCGGAGCACGGCGTCTCCTGCGGCCCGTTCGACCTAGGCTAATCCAGCGGACCCGATGACCACGGCTTTTCCGTGCGAGATAAGAGTCTTGGCGATGTTCCTCGGAAGGGAGATTACGTCCTCCTTCTTGAGCCTGTAGTCCTTGTCGACCCCCGCAAATGTAGGCACATCCTCCAGTACTCTGACTAGGACCAATTCGTCGGTGGGCGCCTCTCTGGACGCCTGCTCTTGGTGCGCCTCGCACGCCTTGGCGGTCGGGGCATCAGGGAGCTCGACTACATCCTTCGGCTGAGTGAACCTCGGCCCCAGCTCCTCGAAGTCCGCTCGAGAATCCTTGTGAGCCCCGAGGACCGATATGAGGCTTGACATGAGGATCAGCTCGTCAGGGGTCATGTTGCCGGTGTCCGGATCGTCACCTGCCACCTTCCTGATGGCAAGGAGCGATATCTTCCTCTGCCTGAGCTCGTACACCCTCTTCGCTTTGTCCTGCGCCTTCTTCAGCTGGTCGTTCAGCATCATGCTTGTCTGGGACATCGGGCTCATCGCGAGTTCCCGCTCGCTCTCCTTCCGCAGCGTCTTGATGTAGGCACCTATCCTCTCGTATAGCCTAGGGTCGACCTTCGTCAGCTGGGCCGACTTGTACTCCTGTCTGAAAAGACCCATGATGTCTTCGTAAGTCATGTCCGCGCGCTCAGCCGGCATCAGTGCTCGGATGCATCGTCAACATATTTGATGCTTGTGAGCTTCATCGGGACTGCAGGTAGCAAGAAATATCACTCTTCGTCATTACTCAGCCGTGCTCCAAACGAAATCGGAAGGATTCGTCAGGCCCCATGGTACGGGGTGCAGCGTCACGATAGAAGCCTCTCCCGGGGCGAAGAAGACGGAGATCATCGGAATCAACCCCTGGAGAGGAGCATTGCAGGTGAAGGTCGCGGCAGAACCAAGGGAAGGAGCAGCGAACGACGAACTCCTCGCATTCCTCGGGAAGAAGCTCGGGCTTGACAGGACCGAAATACGATTCTTGAAAGGCGAGCGGTCCAGCAAGAAGACACTATTCATTCCGATGCCGCCAGACAAGGTCGAATCGATACTAGGCGGCGATTGAATGCTCACGCCCGAGGAACGACTCGAGCAGCTCGAAAGGGTCTTCCTTGAGCTGGAGGACGCGAGCGAGACCACACCGATAATCGTGGAAGGGAAGAAGGACGCCGAAGCCTTGGCAACGCTTGGCATCACGAAGAATGTCGTCACCCTGAGCAAAGGGGTGTCGGTATTCACATTCAGCGAGGCCATCTCCCGCCGCTCGAGGAAAGCTGTCGTCCTCACTGACTGGGACAGGAAAGGTGGGCAGTTGGCCAGGATGCTGAAGGAAGCCCTGATGAACAACGGGGTCGTTGTGGACGACCGCATCAGGGCGCAGCTTAC
>CALMQK010000314.1 GCA_937872085.1 uncultured euryarchaeote | reverse complement strand
ACCGCAGGTCATCCGGCCAACTGATTCATGTCAGCAAGCCTGTGACAATTGTAAGAATCGGAACCTCAGCAAGGAATTCCGGTGCGATGGTTCTGCAGGTCCCGCTCGTGGTACCTGAAGTCCGCATCCCTACGCCGCACAAGCATCACTGACAGACTCAAGAAGGCGCTTGACATCGAACGGTTTGGCGACAAAACCAATCGCCCCAGCATGCATCGCCTCCTCCCTGATCGATCCCTTCGAGATGGCGCTGACCACGACTATCTTGGCCTTCGGGTCCAACTCGATTATCTTCTTGATGGCTGAAATACCATCCATCACTGGCATGAGCAAATCCATGAGCACGACGTCTGGCTTGAGCGCGCGGTACTTGTCAATTGCCTCAACTCCGTTGACCGCTTCTCCGGCTATGACGTGGTTGTGCAATTCGAGAGCGTAGCGAAAGACCTCCCTGATGTAGGGAGCATCTTCGACTATCAGGACCCTTGACATCTACAATGTTCCTCCAATAGCCATACTATATCCCATCTCCCCCTTATTGCTTCTCCTGGATACTGTGCCGCTGAGAGCTGGCCAGATGGGGTCTCGGTGGGGTAGATCGGATTTGAACCGACGACCTCATGCTCCCAAAGCACGTATCATACCAAGCTAGACCACTACCCCATGGTCGGTTAGACTGGGTTAGCGCTGTCCCCGATAAAAACATTCTCTAGATTCCGATTCAAGGGCCTCGAGCGCGCCACGGATGACGAATCGGGCAGAAGGGACCATGTGGAGATTGCCGGCCGCCGGACCGGGTCGGGTTCACCCGCCGCGAATCCTCAGGACCTCGGCCAGCCTCACCTTCCCGGCCCTTGCCGTCGCCAGCAACGACGAGAGTATGAGCGACGCAACGGATACCAGGAGCATCGCCAAGGAGGTGACCGTGAACTCCATGGTCTTCGGCACGAGCGTGGCTGATGATGTGGGCATGGTGTTGAACAGATACGATGCCGTCAAGCCCACCGAGACCCCTACGACAAGGCCCAGGACCATCAGAGTGAAAGACTCCCCCATCAGCATACGTCTCATCTGGGAGCCCGAGAGGCCCCTCGCCATCGTGCAGGCCAGCTCCCTCTCTCGATCTTCGACGGATACGAATACGAGCAGGCCCACGCCGACGGACATGATCGCCACCGAGAGGACATACTCCATATAGAGGAAACCTTGCATCGCGCCGAAGCCTCGCTCCTGTTTGATTGCCGCAATCCCATCAGCCGCTATGGAAATCCTCGGTTCCAGTCCAGCGTGGACAAAGACGGATTTGGCGAGCACCCCCACCGCTTGGGGGTCAGCACCCTTGGAGAGAGCGATGAAGGAATTGGCCAGGAACGGGGCCCCGGAGATATCCTGGCTCGTCAGCCAGCTCATCGATCCATCGTCCACGACCAGGTCTGCGGAGGAAAGGCCGGGCAGACCCGTGACTGCCCCTATGATCGTCAGCGGGAACTTGTAGTCGACCCTGGTGAGGACCCCGTTGTCCCAGTGATAGTAGAAGAAGTCGAACATAAGCCTCTCGCCTATCTCAAGATAGTAAGTGGCGAGGACCTGGGTGGTCACGAGGGCAGTCCCGTTGGTTCCAAGGTCAGCGAGCATGCTGCTTCCGCCTCCGGCGAAATAACCGTCAGAGAGCTTCACAATGTCCGCGTACTCGGAGCAATCGATCACTGCCGCCCGGATCTGAGCGCCCGCCGTGTAGGGATAGGGTTGGATCGTCAGTATCTGATAAGGCAAGGAAGCGCGGACGCCCGGGATCGATTTCAGGCTTGCCAGCTCGCTGATGTTGAGCTGCCGGCCTGGGGACATGTCGCTGCCATACCATTGGCCCTCGACCCTTATATCCGAACCGTAATCGAACATCACCTGGTTACGTTGAGCAGCCATGGTCGATTCCATCGTGACAGACACGAACAACCCGGAAGCGAGGGCGAGAGAGATGAGCACGCCTAGATTGGAAGCCCTCCTCGGGTTCCTCAGGAGGTTCTTCTCAACGAGGTAATGGAGCTCCTTCGTCCAGGGCCTGACGAACCACGAGAACTTCGCATACAATCTCCTCCATCCCCTCGTGAGTATCCTGACGACACTGAACGAGAGGAAGAAGGGCATGAACGGGAAGAGGACAATCCCCCAGGCGAGCAAGAGCCCCAGCGCGAGCTCGGTTATCCAGGACCATCCACGGCCCTGTACTGCGTTCGCCGTCAGCAGGGCGCTGACTATGCTCAGGACGGCGAAGACTATCAGGACGACATCCGCAACTGGGCTATAGTCATCCCGCGCGGCCGTCGGGGAGTATTGATGGATCGCTTCCCTCACGGTGGCGCCGGATACTCTCCGGAAGGACCTGTACGAGGACAGGAACATCAGGCCGATCCCGAACGCGATCGCGAGCACCACGGTCGTCGGTCCGATCATGAGGCTGGACGAGAACGATCCCGTCGAGCTGACCGCGGAGGAGACCGAAGGGACTGAGCTGAAGAGGAGCCGGCACACAAAGACGCCGGACGCGAGCCCGATGAGGGATGCCAGCGCTCCGAGGATCGCCGCCTCCAATACAAGATAGACAAACACCAACGCATCACTCGCGCCCCTAGCCTTGAGAATGCCTGCCTCGCGCCTGCGAGAGTTGACGCCCATGTCCACCCCGACCACGGACAGATACACCCCCAAGGCAGCAACCGGGAGCGACATCTCGACGAACAGTAGCTTCATCGAATCAAGATCATGGCCAAGCCCTCCGAGCTCGTACTCCAAGGGGCTGTCGCTCATTACGAATCCGTACTTGTCGCCGACCTTGTCAAGTCGCGACTGAATGAAGTTCAACTTGTCGACGCTGCCTCCCAAGTCGCCGATGTTGATGACGGAGCCGCGTTCCGTCCAAATGAGATAACGGAGTTCGGCCATTTCTACGATGCCGGATGCGAACCTAATCGCGTGGCCGTATTCGAGTATGAAGTCTTGGACGGTGGAGTTCATCACCGCTTGATATGATTCAAGGTTGAAGATGACAGGCTCGACCCCCCCATTACCATTTAGATAGACCGCTCTCTCGTCCTGAAGATCAGGGCGGTCCGCCACATACTCGCCGGACACCTTGTCCTGCGTCCAGATCTGAGACACGGGGAAGGTCAGATTGAGGAACACGAGACCGTACGTCCGATTCCCACCAGGGTCTACGACCACGGTGTTCCCCCTTAGCGAACATACGATCGTGTCGCCGACCACGATGCCCAGGTCATCCGCTGCGGATCTCGAGATCGCAACTGTCCCTGGATTAGGCACCTCTCCATGGATCCTGTTACCCTCAAGCAACATGTGGCTCTTGGAGCTGACGAACGCTAGATATGTCCCGCCTGCGTAGGATAGGAACTCGCGACCTTCTTGATTCTCCAGGGTCCATTCGTCCGATGTGATCCAGTAGCTTGCCTCTCTAATGTAGCTGACATTCTGGATGGCGTTGACACTTGCATTGCTATTGGTAAGGTTGTAGCCCGAGTACTGGAAGGTGTAATCCTGACCTATGAAGTCCACGGTAGTCGAGCCGACTGCCGATCTGAGTAGTCCCATGGAGGATGCATCCACCGCGATCAAGGATCCTGCGATGAGAGCGGTGGAGAGTGCGATCCCCACGATGGCGTAGAGGGAGCGTCTGCGGTTCCTTGCGACCGACAAGAGCGCGTATGTGAGGAATGATTGTACTTTCAGCCTCTTGCCCCCTGGGTTCGACCCCGATAGAGTTCAGGTTATAGATATCCTTCTGGCTAAGGCATTCTGTTCGATGTCACCATGCTGATAGATCGCGTGCAAGATGACGGGACCTAGCCTAACACGGTTGTCGAGTATCGGTTCCAGACGCCTCGCTAAAGGAGCCCCGGTAGCTCCTTCAGGAAGATGCTGATCGCCTTGCCCCTGTGAGATATCCTGTTCTTCTCGTTCACCGCGATCTCGGCATAGGTCCTCGAGTCTCCCTCAGGAATGAATATCGGGTCGTACCCGAAGCCTCTGGTTCCTGACTCCTTCTTCGCGATCGACCCCCTCGCGACCCCTTTCGCAATGAACGGGTCCTTCCCTGGCATCTTGAACCCGATGCAACACTCGAATCTGGCACTCCTCAGCTCCTTGCCCTCCATCAAGCCCAGTATGCCGTCGTTTCCTAGAGTCTTGAACACGTAGGACGAATACACCCCGGGGAATCCTTTGAGAGCATCGATGAAGAGACCGGAGTCATCGATCATGATGGGCCTGTCGTACTTAGACATCGCCCACTCAAGTCCTGGGATGATGGTGATCTCCAAGGACTCGGCCTGTATCTCTGGATAGGCGGTTTTGATGTGCTCGAGTTCGTAGCCGTGCTCTGCCATCTGTTGGGATATCTCCCTGAACTTCCCGTTGTTCGAGGTGATGAAGGCTATTCTTTGCGCGTGTACCGCCCCCTCTTCTCTATCTCCTTGACCTTCTTCAGCACATCGGCACCAGCAGGATACGCCCTGACGTACGAGTCCTTGACCGTCTCGTAGAGCTCGCTCCGTTTGTAGTGAGCTGAGTGGAAGGCCTCCTCGAGGAGATGCATGTCAACGCCTTTGTCCTCCAGCTCGGACGTCTTGGAACCAAGCGAGAAGTCGATGAGCACGATTCTATCCCCAGCGAGCAACATGTTGCTTGTGGTCAGGTCACCATGGACGATGTCATGTGAATGAAGTCTCGCCGCGACCTCTCCGATCTTCTCGCA
>CALMQK010000313.1 GCA_937872085.1 uncultured euryarchaeote | reverse complement strand
ACGGGGACAATAACCTGGACCCGGACTCAGTGGTCGACATCGGAGAGATGATGGTTGTCGGTTCCACCGCAAAGGTGAATGTCCTGGCATTGTGGGACAGGTACGACGAACCGGCGAATCTCTACCAGGTCCTTCCAGGTGAGCTGAAGCTGCTTGACGGCCTCACCGTCAACGGCATAGCGGTGAACGGCCAGGAGATCAGCATGACGGACTGGCACGTCCTCAAGGCCTTCGTCGACTACAGCAAGGCCAACTTCCCTGCCAACCACTACATGCTCGACCTGTGGGACCACGGGAGCGCCTTTGGCTATGCCTGCTGGGACGACCACTGGCTGCCACCATGGACCCCGTCTCCTGCAGGCGCGCTGAGTCTGAACGATGTCGGCCAGGCCATCGCGGGAGCGAATATGGATATCTTGACCTACGACGGGTGCACGCTCGGCATGACGGAAATAGCCTACCAGTTTGCGCAGCTCCCGCCATCGATGGGAGTGCAGATACAATACCTGGTCGCGAGCGAGGAGTACATCCCTAACAACGGCTACGCGTACGACGCCGTACTGGGGCACATGAACAGCATAACGGATGTTTCCGCAGGAGCGATCGCCAAGATGTTGGCCGATGACTACGCGGCGACCTACAGCCCCCATGGGGCGGCCAAGGGTAGTTCGACCGTTGGACTTTCCGTGATAGACCTCGCGAAGATAATGCCAATCGCGCCCGTGTTGAAGTCCCTGACCGAGATACTGAACGACGGGCTCTTGGCGGATTTCAGCCGCTATCATGACATGATAAGCAAGGCCAGGGGAGAGGCTAACCTCGGATGGTCCCTGAACGGCTGGGACGACCGGGTCGACATGGGAACATTCCTTGCGAAGCTATCGTCCCTGTCCAGTGACCAGAACGTCAAGAACCTTGCCAACCAGGCCCTCGGGATCATAAAGGACGCCGTCTACGTCGCGAACACTCCAGCACTGGGTTCGCAGTCAGCATACGGTCTCGGCATATGGTTCCCATCATCAATCACCTCACTGAGGAACGCCAACACCGGCGGGATGGCTGTGCAGAGCATGTACTCGGTGACATTCGCGTTCTCACAGGACGCTGGATGGCTCGACTTCCTGCACGCCTACTGGGGCAAGACTCCAAAGAAGTAGGAGGTCAGCTCCCGAATAGGGCAAACGGGGAACGCTCCACCGAGAGCTCAGTCCCAGGTCGCTCCAGCGAGGATGCCGAGCGCGTTCTAAGGAGCAGCCGCGATCATTTGCGGAGACCGGGCCTTCGGCCTATTCCGGCTTGCTTTCTGAAAGGGACGCATGCACCTTGGTCATCAGCTCGCTTATCGGCAGTTTCTGGGGACACTTCTCCTCGCATTCCTTGCATTGGATACACGCGCCCGCGCGTTCTTTCTCCTCGAAGAACCTCGAGTAGGTGGTCCGTGCTGTCTTCATGTCATCGTGTATGAAACCGTTGTTGTATAGGTCGAGATTGCTGGGTATGTCCACACCGTTCGGGCAGGGCATGCAGTAACGACAATTCGTGCAGGAGATAGGGATCTTCTCCCTGTATTTCGCGCGTATCCGATCGATGA
>CALMQK010000312.1 GCA_937872085.1 uncultured euryarchaeote | reverse complement strand
AGGTCACGAAGGGCTGAACCTCTTTCGATCAGATCTCATAAACCTCTTCTCAAGTCTTCTGTCAACCAGTTCGCACGAGAACGAAAATCTATTATCCCCATTCGCGTTGCAGAACATCCCAGGAAGGGGTATCATCTCATCCGTCTCGACGAGACTCCGAATATGGATCAAGGAGGTCAGGGCACCTTTCTTCACTGCCGCCATCGTTCCTTCGGCGATCGGCGCCGCTCTTGCATGGCACGACAGAGGAACTTTTAATCTGTTCCTTCTCGTCTTGGCCACTCTCGGCGTCGTTCTCACCCACGCAGGCGCCAATGTCGTGAACGACTACTTTGATTTCCGGAACGGAAGCGATCGCGTGAACAAGAACAAGAGCCCGTTCAACGGAGGCAGCCCGTTCCTGATCGACGGAACCCTCGCGCCGAAGCAGGTCTACCGGGGAGCGATCATACTCTTCGCATTGGGCGGGATGATCGGCCTTGTCCTCTCCTATCTAGTATCGAGTCTGATCATGGTTCTTTGGGTCATCGGCGTTCTTCTAGCATACTGCTACACGTCCCCAAAGGTCAATCTCGCCGCCCTCGGCGTCGGAGAGATTGCGGTCGGCTTCGGTTTTGGCCCTCTAATCGTTGCTTGGTCCTTTCTCGCTCAGACGGGGACTCTGACACTCTCAGCGTTCTTGGGAGGCATTCCAATAGGAATGCTGATTGCGCTTGTGCTTTTCATCAACGAGTTCCCTGATATGGAGGCCGATAGATACGCTGGGAAGAACCACTGGGTCGTGCGCGTCGGATTGGCAAAGGCTTCGGTCTGGTATGCGGTCCTGATGGGCATGGTGTTCGTATCGATCGTCATCCTCTGGATTGTCAGGATTTATCCTGAGTGGGCGCTGATCGCGTTGATCCCGGCGATAGTAGCGGCTGGCGCAGCGAGAATAGTCACTTCGAAGCACGTGCGCATCGGGGAGATATTGCCCGCGCAGGCCAAAACGATACAGACACACCTGATCACGGGTCTTTTGATATGCCTCGGCCTCGTCCTATCCAGAATCGCTCTCTGACCTGATTGTCGTCCGTCTGAGAAAGAGGCACATCATCTATTGAATGACCAACAAGCTGGAGGTTTCACCTCATTTCAAGAAGCTCTTCCGGATAGGCACCGTCCCGTCGCCTGTCTTCTATCCTTGGAATGTCGGACCAACCGTCGAGGGCGCCCTCCTCGCCATGCAAACTATCAAATACACTTTCAGTATTTCAAGTACGCTTTAATGCAACAGCGCCCTCCCGAGACCGCGCATGCGCGGGGGCTAGGGCGCAAAGAGGAGAGGTATAAATGTCATCGAAAGGCAAGAGCCCAGTGGATTGGAAGATATGGCTTGTAATCGCGGTCCTGGCGTCCTCCATGATAGGATTCTCAGGGGGTTACTTCGTCGGCGGGATGGGAAAGAAGGTTACTTTCAGCGTCGTTGACGATTATGGCCGTCCAGTGGATCTGCCCGGGGTGCCGCAGAGAATTGTGTCCGTGGCATCATCGACAACGGAGATACTCTTCGCTGTCGGCGCGGGCTCCCAAGTCGTAGGTGTGGATAACTATAGCGACTATCCAGCACAGGTGAAGAATCTGACCCAGGTCGGGTCTTTCACGCTCAACGCAGAAGTCATCATGAGCCTGAAACCGGATCTGATCGTCTGTGGTGATCTGGTCCCCAGGGGTCAGCTGGATAACCTTGCGAGCCAGGGGATCCCATACTTCATCTTCGCCACCAGGACGGTGGAGGGAATGCTCAACGACCTCACGCTAGCCGGAGGACTGACAGGGCACTTGCTCGAAGCCCAGTCCTTGGTCAAGAGCCTCCAGGTGAAGATTGATTCCGTGACGAACAAGACCCTCGCCCCCGGTGTTGACAAGCCTATGACCTACGTCGAATACTACCCGTACTATACCTTCGGGCCAGGGTCCTTCGGCGATGATATGATAAGGATTTCCGGAGGCACGAATGTGGCTGCCAATGCGAGCAGCGAGTACCCCCTGCTGACCAGGGAGTTCATCATCGCTCAGAATCCCAAGGTCATAGTCTACACCGTAGGGCCGATGACGCAGACGACCGCATCCGACTTCGCCGAGCGTGAGGACTGGAACATCACATATGCCGTCTCCCATGACAAGATATACGCTATGGATGACAACCTGATCAGTCGGTATGGGCCGAGGTTGGTTGATGGACTGGAGCAGCTCGCGGCTATCATCCACCCTGAGCTGTTTACCTGAGGGTGGGCAATCTGCGCGGGTCCGGGAAGACTGAGGATGACGGGCAGAACGCAGTCCCCTTGAGGGCGAGGCGTTTGCTCATCATATGCATCCTAGGAGCCGCCCTGGCCGTGTCGGCCTTCGTGGCCCTCCTCGTGGGCACGCTTGGCCCGATCGGCCCAGGTGTTCCCGAGAGGATATCCTTCTCGGAGGCTTTCAAGGCGATATTCGGCACATCCAGCTACCACTGGGTGTTCTGGAACATAAGATTGCCCCGGGTGCTCCTTGCGGGTCTCGTCGGCGCTGCCCTAGCGTGTTCCGGGACCGCCATGCAAGCGGTTTTCAGGAACTCGATGGCTGACCCGTTCGTCATCGGTGTCTCGTCGGGTGGGGCACTGGGCGCGGCCTTCGCGGTTCTTCTCGGGCTCGGGACGGCGATGAGCATCTTCGTGCGTCCCACGTTCGCCTTCATGTCCGCCACAATAGCCGCATTCTCGGTGTACCTGCTCGGGTCTGTGAGGGGGAAGGTGTATGTCGATTCCTTGCTTCTGTCGGGCGTTGCGGTCGCCGCTTTCTTGGGCGCGATGGTCTCGTTCCTTATCTACTTCGCGAGGCAGGTGTACAGTCAGCTGATCTTCTGGCTCCTCGGTAGCCTGACGCTGGCGAGCTGGGATATCGTCGAGATACTCGCGATTCCGGTCCTCGCAGGTGTCGTTGTCATCTTCCTCTACGGCAGGGACCTGGACGCGCTTCTGCTCGGCGAGGAGACCGCACACAACTTGGGCGCCAACCCCGAGTTGCTCAAGAAGATGATGCTGTTCGTCTCTGCGCTCTTGGCAGCGGCCGCGGTCGCGTTCACGGGGATCATTGGCTTCGTCGGCCTCATAATCCCTCACATTTCTAGGCTGATTGTCGGCTCGAACCACAGGACTCTCGTTCCTGCCGCGACTCTGTCGGGGGCGATATTCCTCATCTGGGCGGACACGTTGGCCAGGACCGTCATCGCCCCCGTCGAGCTTCCCGTGGGAATCATAACCGCGCTCTGTGGCGGGCCGTTCTTCCTATACCTACTGCGCAAGAACAGCAAGGGGCGTGATAGATGATGGTGCTGTCCGTGAATGGCCTGTCGTTCTCCTTCGGGGACGCCCATGTATTGAAGGGTCTCTCGTTCGAAGTGCGCCCGGGAGAGTTCTTCGGGATAATGGGTCCGAACGGGTCAGGGAAGACCACATTGCTGAGGTGCCTGACCAAGTTCCTGCCGACGGACGACGGGATGGTGCTCGTCGGTACCGAACCCCTAAACGACTTCTCGCCCGCTGACATGGCGAGGACGTTCGCGGTCGTCCCCCAGAATTCCGCCACAGATTTCCCGTTCACGGTCTATGACATCGTGATGATGGGAAGGATACCGCATCTTGGAAGCCGCCTATCCGGAGAGACGAAGATGGATGTCGACATTGTCCGGCAGGCCATGGAGAGGACGGACACACTTCAGTTCTCCAAGCGGATCTACTCGGAGCTCAGCGGTGGCGAGAGACAAAGGGCCATCATAGCCAGGGCAATCGCCCAGAAGCCGAAGGTGCTGCTCCTCGACGAGCCCACCGTGTACCTTGACATCAGCGGGCAGATCGAGATCATGGACCTGCTCAGGAAGCTGAACAAGGAAGAGGGCATCACGGTCGTGGCGGTGCTGCACGATGTCAATCTAGCAGCGCGATACTGCGACAGGATCGCGCTCCTTAGCGATGGATTGGTCGAATCCATCGGTCCGCCGAAGGAGGTGCTCACTCCGGAAACAATACAGTCAGTCTACGGTATCGAGGTCGTCATCAGGAAAGACCCGTTCACCCAGGCGGTCTATGTGATGCCTCGGACCTCGGTTCCTTCCGTCCATCGACATGGGACCAGGGTGCATCTGATCTCCGGTGGGGGGACCGGAGGGCCGATCATGAAGGCGTTGCATGACCAAGGCTACAGCGTCTCAACCGGCGTGGTCAACGTCCTCGATGACGACTTCGTGAGCGCGAAGGACCTGCACATCCCGGCCGTCGCCGAAGTTCCGTTCTCGCAGGTGAGCGAGGAGGCGCATTCCGAGAACCTCAGGCTGATATCCGAATCCTCGTTCGTCGTCGTCTCATCATTCCCTGTCGGTCCTGGCAATTTCAGGAACCTCGAAGCCGCCAAGGCCGCACTCGACTCTGGGAAGAGGGTCATCATCGTACGTCCGAAGGATGTCCCGAGCATCGACTTCGTCG
>CALMQK010000311.1 GCA_937872085.1 uncultured euryarchaeote | reverse complement strand
GCATGGGGTCCGACGAAGACCTCGTCCTCTATGGTCACTCCTGACGGGATGAACGCGAAGGCCTCGATCTTGCAGTTGTCGCCGATCTTGACCCCTCTCTGGATCTCGCAGTAAGCGGCCACCCTGGACCCCTTGCCGATCTTGCACCCGTACAGGTTGACATAGTCTCGGACTATCGTGTCCTCGCCGATGTCAGCGTCATCAATCCTGTAATACTTGGCCATCAGCTTCAAGGAGCAAACCTCTTGGTTCTGAATCCAAACCCAGCTATAAATGCTTCCCGCACTAAACGAGTAGGTTTCAGAGGACTTCTCAGCGCTTCTTGAACAGGTCAGGCGACAGTCTGAGCTCGTCCGCCAGGTCCTTCCTCTCCATGCTCAATGCTATGGTCGCTCTCACCCAATCCGCCTTGCTTCCGATATCGAATCTCCTGCCCTTGAACTTCAGCCCATAGAGCCCGTGCTTGCGACAGAGAAGCCTCATGGCGTCCGTTAGCTGGTACTCTCCGCCCATCCCCGGGCCTATCTTCTCCAGAAAGGAGAATATCTCAGGTTGGAAGACGTATCTGCCGATGATAGCGAGATCCGACGGGGCCTCCTCCGGAGTGGGCTTCTCCACAAGGTCCTCGACCTTGTACAAGTCGTCCCTGAACCGCTTCCCCTTGATGACCCCGTACCTCTGGATCCGGGACTTCGGGACCTGCTCGACCCCGACCACGGATGCCTTGACCTGCTCGAAGGCCTCCACGAGCTGCCCTATGCACGGTCTATCGTTGACGACTATGTCGTCACCGAGCATCACGGCGAAGGGTTCGTTCCCGACGTGTTTCTTCGCGCAAAGAATGGCGTGTCCTAACCCGAGCTGCTCCTTCTGCCGGATGTAGAATATGTCCGCCATCGAAGCGATCTTCTGAACCTCCGCAAGGGCCTCCGAGTTGCCGGATTCCCTGAGCTTGTGCTCGAGCTCGTAGGACTTGTCGAAATGGTCCTCGATGGCCCTCTTGCCTCGGCCGGTGATCATGATTATGTCGGTCATGCCGGACGCGACCGCCTCCTCGACCACATATTGGATCGCGGGCTTGTCCACGACTGGGAGCATCTCCTTGGGCTGGGCCTTCGTCGCCGGGAGGAACCTGATCCCGAGGCCGGCGGCAGGGATTACTACCTTCAGCCGGGAAATGAACGGCCAGACGGCATATAATCCTTTGCCGAGAGGGCCGAGACTATCAGTCGTTGCTCCAAGCGTTTAAGTAGGGATTTCTCCATCGAACGGTCCGTGGGAAAACTCATCTCCATCGGTCAGTA
>CALMQK010000310.1 GCA_937872085.1 uncultured euryarchaeote | reverse complement strand
TAACTTCACACCCTTCTCCAAGGGGGGCCTTGGCGACCTCGGCCAGGCGTTCGTGCTGATATTCTGGGCATATGCTGGCTTCGAGCTGTCGACGCTGCCTTCGGACGAGATCAGGAACCCTCAGAAGACCATACCAAAGGCGATGGTGGCAGGCATGCTCGTCGTGGCTGTCTTCTATCTCGCGACCAACTTCGTGGTCATAGGGACAGTGGACCAGACGACTCTGGCAAACTCGCAGAGCCCGCTCCTCGATGCGGGTACTTCGATATTCGGTTCCGTGTCCGGTCTTGCGAACTCGGCATTTGCGATCGTTGGGATAGGCGCGTTGGTGTCCATACTGGGGGCTGACGAGTCTGGGACGATTGGAACATCGAGGCTGGCATACGCCATGTCGGTGGACGGACTCTTCCCGAGAGCGTTCTCAAGATTGGGGAAGAAGTCCAATGCGCCTCTAATCGGTCTTGCGGTCATCTGCGGGACCGCATTCGTAGCGAGCACCCTTGGAGGATTGACCCAGCTCATAGCCGCCTCGGTCTTCCTGTTGGCGTTCGCGTATCTGTCCACGAGCATCTCCGCCTTCATACTCGTGAAGAAGTTTCCGGAACGGTCTGTCGGGCTCGTAGGCAAGAGAGCAATCCCGGTCGCGGGGATGTTGTTCTCCCTTTTGCTGATGGCCCTGGTCGCTCCGAGTCTGATCCTCATATCATCGGGTCTGCTGCTGGTCGGCGTGCCATTCTATGTGCTGTTCTCGCCAAAGAAGGAGCAGCATGATCTGCGAGAAGCGTTCCTTTCGCGGGAGGCGATCCTGCGGAGGACCTACGAGCAGGGAGAGCGGTTCCTTGCTCATCCGTGGCGCCATCTGATATGGTTCGTCTACAGAAGGAGACACGAGGAGAGGCCGTTCATCGTTGATGATGTCCTCGGTCAGTCACCAAAGGGGTAGCTTACCCCCGTCCGATCGCTCACGATATCGAGGTTCCAGAGAGTCTACGTGTGCTTCAGGAACCTTCCGCTCCAGTACTCCTCGTATGCGGTTTCCAGTTCCTCCTCGGTGTTCATGACGATCGGGCCCCGCCAAGCGATCGGCTCTCCGATCGGCTTTCCGGAGACTAGGAGGAACCTCAATCCGTTCTTGCCTGCCCTGGATACGACCGAATCACCGTTTCCGAATACAAGGAGGTTCTCGGTCCCGACTTTGTCCCGGTTCGCAGGGTCGAACGATCCATCTCCTCCGAAGACGTACGCGAAAGTCTTCCAACCCTTCCTCGTCTTGTGGTCGAACTCGGCGTACGGATTCATCTGGACATCGAGGTACTCGGCCTCGACGATCAGGTCCGTGACCGGGCCTTCGATCCGGCCCACCTTCCCTGCGATGACCTTCATCCCGACCCCCTTCGAAGGAGTCGAGGTCGGGATCTGCTCCTTGGTGATGCCTCTGTATCTTGGTGCCATCATCTTGTTCGATGCCGGCAAGTTCACCCACAGTTGGAACCCTTGCATCATACCGCTGTAGACCCGAGGCATCTCTTGATGCACTATGCCACCGCCCGCGGTCATCCATTGAACGTCCCCGGAACCGATGGTGCCGCTGTTCCCGATGCTGTCTCCGTGATCCACGTTTCCCTCGATCACATAGGTTACGGTCTCGATGCCCCGGTGGGGATGCCATGGGAAGCCTGCGATGTAGTCACGTGGGTCGGCTGAGTGAAAGTCGTCCAGGAGGAGGAACGGGTCCAGATGATGTGCCTCATAATACCCGAAAGCACGGTTGAGGCGAACGCCGGCTCCTTCGATCGTGGGTTGGCTGCTCTGGACTGCTACCACGGGTCTCGGTTCGGTCATGCTACGATATCTGTCATGTGTCGTATAATACGATTTGACCTCAGGGACTCGGTGTGCTTGGGATCGAGGGTGGGTCGTGAGACTGATTCAACGGGGTCAGATCTGAAGAATCACAGAAATAGAAGGTTGAAAAGGGTTTGGATCCGTGGTCTCAGCGCCTCATTCTTGGAGCTTGCTTCTCCTTATTCTGACAAGTGCGATGATCAGGATCATTCCCGAGATCGGGATGATCACTGCCGGGAACTCCGGGATCGCGGCGCTCACTGTGACGCGCATGACATCAGTGGAGGTATGACCTGCTCCATCCCGAACCGTCAGAGTCACGTTGTACACGCCCTCCGTGAGGAACGGGAAAGTCGGGTTCGGTCCCCAAATAGTGACCGGTGTTCCTCCGTTGTCAATGATCCAGGTATAGTTTGCGACGCCGACATTGTCAGTCGAGGCCGTGCCGTCGAAGAGCACCGTCTGCCCTGCAGAGACAGTCTGGTCGGACCCAGCGTTCGCCACGGGCGGATCGTTATCCACCGTGACAAACGTGACGTTGCCCGCCCCTCTGTTGCCGAAGTCCCCGACCGAGAACTCCGTGACATATTTCCCGCTCGGGAGCGTGCTGTCGTAGGTGAAGTTCAGGCCGACAACGCTCCAGTTGCCCTGCGTGAGGCGGTTGATCCAGTTAGTGCTGTTTGTAGTGTCGTTGACCCGAACAACCGAAACCTGCGGCGAGATGGTCCCTGTGGTGTCCGATGGGAACGCCATCGGCATCGAACCGTTGTTAAAGGAGAAGAACGCGAAGCTGCCTGTGGAGTTGTCGAACCACGCAGTGCCCTCATG
>CALMQK010000309.1 GCA_937872085.1 uncultured euryarchaeote | reverse complement strand
CGAACATCATCTTCGGTCTCGGCGAGTCGGACGAGAACATCCTGGAAGGCACGAAGGTCCTTGCCAATATGGGTGCGGTCGTGACGCTGAGGGCGCTTCGAAGGAACGACTACAACCTCGAGGAGCTGGAATCAGTACTCGGACCACTCGCGCCCGTCACTGCCGATAGGATGCTGGCACTCGCGAGGGAACAGAAGAAGATACTGCAAGAATACGGCCTGTCGACTCTGGCATTCAGGACGATGTGCCACACATGTCTCTCGTGTGACATCGTTCCGTTCTGGGACGTCTGATGACTACTTGTGGGTGAAGACGCACCTGACGAACGGGGAGGTCTCCTCGACCCTCGCATACGCGAACCGCTCCAGCTGAACGACCTTGCCCTTGGCGTTGACGATCCCCTTCTCCGCGAGACCTTGCTTCGTAGTCCCATCCGTCATCAGGACCTCCGCGGCGATCGATTCCGTAGGGACCCAATGGACGATCTGCACCCCCTCCTTCAGGACGGCGAGATCGTTCCCCGCATACCGCCAGCCTTCTCCGCTCCGTTCTATGTTGCACAGGTCCTTCAGCCGCAACCGCTTCGGTTCGGACGATAGGTCGCGCGCTTCAACGTAGACCTCCGAATCCGGGCCCACAACGAGCTCCCTGATCCCTCTTTCCGGATGCTCTGGGTGGAGCGGCGCCCTGCCGACAAGTTTGGGAGCGCCCTCGATTTTGATCTTCACCGGGTCGATGACGAAGAAATACCTGTCGGCCTCGCCGTCGATCAGCTCGCGATTGAATGAGTACAAGGTCTTCCATGAGAATTCGATGTCGACTTCCTTGATGCCCGTCTCGACCCAGTATCGTCTGAGGGCTTCGGGCCGCAAGCCTCGCCTCTTGAGGGCCCTCAGGGTCCCAAGCTGGGGGTCGTCCCATCCCGAGTACAGGCCCTCCCTGATGCCTTTCGCCACCTTGGAGGTCGAGAGCTGCGCGTCCTCGATCGAGACCCTGCCGTAGTGGATGTACTCCGGCTTCTTCCAGCCGAAGTAGTCGTAGACGTACATCTGCCTGTAGGTGTTGTTCAGATGGTCCTTGCCGCGAAGGACATGCGTGAGGTCGAAGAGGTGGTCGTCGACGGCCACCGCCAGGTTCATCAGGGGATAGACTCGGTACTTCTTCCCGGTCCTCGGGTGTGGCGTGTCATCTATCCGCAGGCCGACGAAATCTCTGATGGCTGGGTTCGGATGCTCGAGGTCTGTCTTGACCATGACCGAAGCCTCCTCCGGTTTGTACGACCCGTCGAACATCCTATTCCATCGGACCATCTGCTCCGATAGAGGTTGCTCGCGGTGCGGGCAGGGCAGCTT
>CALMQK010000308.1 GCA_937872085.1 uncultured euryarchaeote | reverse complement strand
GGTCCGCCTAGCGCTTGAACCTGGCCGTTATGAGGGTCTTGGTGCTCGTGATGCCCTGGATCGTCCGGATCTTCTCAAGCACTATGTCGCAAAGCACGTCATAGTCCGGGCTCTCGATCCTGGCTATCATGTCGAACTGTCCGAACAGCTGATGAACCTCTGAGAGCTCGGGCAGTTTCCTCATCTCTTGGAGGACGTGGTTCTCCTTGCCCGTAGCGGTCGTCAGCAACACATATGCAATTACCGTGTGCCCACCAGTAACGACGTAAAGGCCTCGTGCTTAATAACACATCTGGCGACGGGAAGCCAGCACGTGGCAAAAAGGGTTATCTAGCGCAACTCGATATTCGACCCGGTGAAGATGACAGGCCTGGTTGTCCTCGAGGGGATCGATGGATGCGGGAAGTCGTCCGTGGCAAGGATCGTGGCCAAGAAGCTTGGGAAGCGCGCGGTCCTTACCAGAGAGCCGACTGACTCGTGGATAGGGGAAGCCGTCAGGAAAGGGGACGACAAGAAGGTAAGCCCCTACACGGACGCGCTCCTGTTCATGGCCGACCGCTCGATACACACGCTCGATATGGTCGACCTCATCAAGAAGGGGAAGCTGGTGGTCTGCGACAGATACTACCACTCGACGGTCGCCTATCAAGCGGCTTTCCTCAAGTCCACTTTCAAAGGAGATGTCTTTAAGTGGTTGCTCGAGGCGAACCTCAGACTCTCGATCCATCCTGACCTTACCGTGCTTCTGAACATCCCTCCTGAGCTAGGCCTCGAGCGCATCCGGGGCAGACGCGCCCTCTCGAGGTTCGAAAGACTGGACTTCTTGAAGGAAGTCCACAAGAACTACCTCAAGCTCGCACGGCAGGACCATTCTATAGTCCTGATCAACGCCACCAGACCGCTGGCTGAGGTGTCGGACGAGGTCCTGAAGCTGATTCGGGGGCGGAAACTTTAAGTCGTTCGATAATGTCAAAGTGATGCAATGCACCCAGCTGACCATCTGAGAGGAACGAGGAGCGACAAGCTCAAGGGCCGAAAGATCGTCCTTGCGATTACAGGCAGCATCGCCGCCGTCGAATGCGTCAAGCTCTGCAGAGAGCTGATCAGGGATGGCGCCGAGGTACATGTCGTGATGTCCAAAGATGCCCAGACGATCATCCATCCCTGGGCGATGGAGTTCGCGTCAGGCAGGAAGGTCATCACTGAGATTGATGGTGGGGTGCAGCATGTCGCGCTCTGTGGTGACGTGCCCGACAAAGCCGACCTGCTCCTGATAGCGCCCGCAACGGCGAACACCATTTCCAAAATGGCATATGGGATTGATGACACGACAGTCACGACTTTTGCAACTA
>CALMQK010000307.1 GCA_937872085.1 uncultured euryarchaeote | reverse complement strand
AGCGACTTGCCGAGAATCGTCCTCGCGTCTCTTCCTTCCACTATCCCAAAGGCATTCAAGTCAGCTTCAGTGGCTATGTTCTCAACGATGTTGAAATGATGAAGGCTGTAGTTGCGCGATTTGGGCGTCCTGTAGTACGATATGTCCAGTTTGAATTGCGCTTTGTTGAAATAAGTCAGTCTTCTTCCCAGTGAGTACTGGAAGAGTTGGTTTCCCAGACCGCCTTTCAGTCCCACTATTATCATGGAGATGCAACTTCTTGAGTTCCATAGATTCATCCCATATAAGTCGATTGGGATTATTCTGCATCCTGCCACTCTTCTATCCGCAGAATGCTGGGACCTACCATTAGCCGGCCATTATCAACTCGATCTCTCTTTCCTTCCCTGCCACATCCAGGATATCGATGATTAGGCACCACCCATTGATGCATACCATTCTGAATGAGCTTTCGCTCATCCAGCTAGATGACATGGACCCCCAGACGTCATGAATCATGCGTCGCGGGTAGGACCCACGAAGACTTTTTACGGATTGAGATTGTTGGTAGTCGCGGGTCAGTGGCAAATGTCTTCAAGGAAGGACGACGAACATAGGAAAGGGGCGAGCAGAGGGTGGGCCTTCCGCATGGACCGACTAGCGAGGGAAGCGATCGATGTGCCGAAACTGCTTACCGCTCCAGCCAGGTACTCCGAGTACTTCTCCGACCTCCGCAGGTACCGGTCAATGTCGCAAGGCGAGACCATCAGCCTCAGGGAAGCATACCCGAAGATCCATGACAAGTTCTCCGAGCACCCCATCGATTCCCATTACTTCTTCCAGGATTGGTGGGCATTCAATAAGATAGCGCACGCCAGACCGGCTGACCATGTCGACGTCGCCTCCAAGATAGACTATGTGAGCCTGCTCAGCAACGTCGTGGAAGTCATCTGCGTTGACATAAGGCCGCTGAACGTCGGCTTGCCCAACCTCAGATGCGTTCGAGGAGACATAACAGCCTTGCCCCTTGCCACGGATTCTGTCAAATCCCTCTCGTGCCTGCATGTGGTGGAGCATATCGGGCTTGGGCGCTACGGCGACAGACTCGACCCTGCTGGAACCAGAAAGGCATGCAGCGAGCTCGCCCGCGTACTCGCGCCCGGAGGTAAGCTGTACCTGGGGGTGCCCGTGGGACGCGAGAGAGTCTGCTTCAATTCGCATAGGGTGCACGCGCCTGGAACCATCGCCTCATACATGGGCGGCCTGAAGCTGTTCGAGTTCTCAGGTATCGATGACGACGGGAAGTTCCGCACGAACATCTCTCTCGATTCGATGGCCGATTGCGAGTACGGTTGCGGGCTCTATGTGTTCACCAAGTAGAATCACGGGCCTTTGGCTGCTGGTCCGCGCGAGCCCTTCAGGCTCGCAAGATACCAGTCGATCGTGGTCTTCAGGCCGTCCCTGAACCTTGTCTTGGCCTTGAAGCCAAAGGACTTCTCGGCCCTGGAGACATCGAGCATCCTTCTTGGCTGCCCGTCCGGCTTAGTCACGTCCCAGACGATCCTGCCCTTGAAGTTCATGAGTTCGGCTATGAGCTCGACTAGATCATTGATGGTGATCTCGAACCCAGCACCGAGGTTGACTGGCTCGGGTCCGTTGAATTTCTCCGTTGCGAGTCTGATGCCCTCGGCGGCATCTGCGACATACAGGAACTCGCGCGATGCTTTGCCCGTGCCCCACACATCGATCTTCTCGCTGCGGGACTCCATGGCCTCCGCGACCTTGCGGATCAACGCGGGGATCACGTGCGAACTCCGTGGGTCGAAGTTGTCCCGTGGACCGTACAAGTTGACCGGCAAGAGGTATATCGCGTTGAATCCGTACTGCGCGCGATATGCCTGGGCCTGAACGAGAAGCATCTTCTTGGCAAGCCCGTAGGGAGCGTTCGTCTCCTCGGGGTAGCCATTCCAGAGATCCTGCTCCTTGAAAGGCACTGGCGTGAACTTGGGTTAAGCGCATACCGTCCCAAGCGCAACGAACTTCTCCACGTCCGCAAGCCGCGCCGCCTCCATGAGCTGAATCCCCATGATGGCATTGTCATAGAACAGCGTTCCTGGGAGTTCCTGGTTCAGCCCTATCCCGCCGACCTTCGCCGCGAGATGGATCACGATGTCAACATCCTTGACTGCTTTGACGCATTCTCCCAATTTCCTGAGGTCACTTTTCTCAATCAAAGGAACTCGGATGTTCTTCAACGAAGCCCCATTCTTGACCAGCTCGTCTATCAAGAACGAGCCAAGGAACCCGGCTCCGCCCGTGACGAGAACGCGCTTGTCATCCCAGAAGCCCATGGCCTAGTCTGCCCCCCACCACTTGCCGGGGAACTTCCTCGCGAGGAGTTTGTCGCCTTCCCCGGGCGGGTCCACGCCCGTGCACCTCAAGTCAGCGTCGACCATGACCTTCACCAGGTCCT
>CALMQK010000306.1 GCA_937872085.1 uncultured euryarchaeote | reverse complement strand
AGAATGCTCAGGTCGCCGTCCCGCAGGAGACTGTCTGTGACGAGCCCGTCGTTCTTGTACCGCTCGTGCATGTTGGCGGTCGAGAACGAGATTACGATGTCCCCGCTGCCATTGCTCGAGCACGATCCTGTCACTGCGAGGCCCATAATCGCCCTCCTGGCGATCCTACCGAGCTGCCTCGCGTCGAGGGGAGCATCGGTGCCCACCACCATAACGATCGATCCCTGCTCTGGCCTGTGGTGCTTCGCCTTTCCGAGGAGGCGTCCTATCTGGACCCCATCCACCATGAGCTCCTCACGGCCCCCGTGGTTGCTCAGCACAAGGGAGCCGAGGCTGTATCGGGAATCGTCCATCTGAACCGATCTCGACGATGTTCCGATCCCGCCCTTGAAGTCGTAGCAGCTCATCCCGGTCCCCGCGCCTATGGCGCCTTCCTGGACGGATGATGAGGCGTTCCCAATCGCCTCCATGACGTTGTCCTCCTTGACGTGCAGTCCTCGGGAATCGTTCAGATAGCTATCGTCGCACTCCGACACGATCGGTATGATCGTGTCGCCATCGATGCCCGCGTTCGGATTCTTGCCGAGCATGTGCCTTATGACGGCGTCCGCAACAGTTCCCATGGACATCGTGTTGGTAAGGGTGATTGGCGTGTCGATCAATCCGAACTCCCGTATCTGGAGGGATCCGTGAAGGCCTCCGCAACCGTTGAAATCGTAGAAGGCGCCCTTGACGGGCTTTTCGTAAAGGTTTCCTGGATGCGGCAGGATGGAGGTCACACCTGTCCTGACGGGGCCACTGCCCGGCTTGAGAGCTCCGCTCCCTCGGATGATGGTGCTGTGACCTACCCGGACCCCGGGAACGTCCGAGATGCTGTTCATGGGACCGGTCGGGAGTTCGCCGAAGTAGACTCCGACATCCCTCGCCCTTGGCCGCGTCACTTCTTGGCCTCTCCCGCTTCCAACCAGCAGGACACCCAGTGCTCCTGCGATACGTACATCGGCTCCGGTTCCTTCTGACTGCAGATCTCCATCGCGCTCGGGCACCTCGGGTGGAACCTGCAACCTGGCGGGATGTGGGCCGGATCAGGACGCTCTCCCTTGAGGATGATCTTCTCGGTCTTCAATCTCGGGTCTGGCTTTGGCACGACGGATATGAGGGCTTTCGTGTACGGGTGCCTCGGTCCCTTGATGACCTCTTCGGTCGGACCGAGCTCGACGATCTTTCCGAGGTACATGATGCCGATCCTGTCACTGAACACGTATGCGACCCCGAGGTCGTGCGTGATGAACAGGTACGTCAGGCCCTTCTTATCCCTGAGGTCGAGCATAAGCTTGAGGATCTCCGACCTGATTGAAACATCCAGCATGGAGACAGGTTCATCTGCTACCAGGAACGACGGCTCGAGCACCAGGGCGCCGGCTATGCCCACCCTCTGTCTCTGCCCGCCGGATACCTCGTGCGGATACCTCCACATGAAGTCCTTCGGCGGTCTCAGGCCAGCGTCCTCGAGCGCCTTGATGACCCGCTTCTCCCTGTCGGCCTCGTTCTTGCCGAGGTTGTTGACGACGAGGGGTTCCGCGACGATGTCGTAGATCGACTGCTTCGGGTTGAGAGACTCGTACGGATCCTGGAAGATCATCTGCATCCTCTGCCTGAGCATCTTCATCTTGTCCTTGCTGATCCTTCGGACGTCGACCCTGTTGGCTGCTAGGTCTGCCTCAGCCTCCGCCTTCGACAGGAACTTCTTGGCGACGGTGCGGATCGCTGCGTCCTTCATCATAGCCGGGGTGAGACCCCCGCCTCCGTACTTCACTGAGCCCCCCGTGGGCTCAACGAGCCTGAGGATGGCCTTCCCAGTCGTCGTCTTGCCGCAACCCGACTCTCCGACGAGGCAGAATATCTCCTTCTCCTTGATGTCGAAGGAGATGCCATCGACCGCCTTCACGTACAGCTGATCCTTCGAAGTCAAGCTCTCGACGAATCCGCGCCTGACCGAGAACCATACCTCCAAGTTCTTGACTTTGATGATGTCTTTGGCCATTTAGGTCACCTCATTCCCTTCACGAAATGGCATGCAGCGAAATGGCCTGGCAGAACCTCGATCAATGGCGGTTCCTCCACCTTGCAGATGTCCTGGGCCGCATAGCACCTCGGGTTGAACCTGCAACCTGGCGGGGCGTGAATCAGGTTCGGGGGGTTGCCAGCAATGGATGCCGGCATCTTCCGCTCGCCCTTGATGTTGGGGAACGCTGCTATGAGCCCCTTCGTGTACGGGTGCTGTGGATTTGAGAAAACCCCAATGGCTGTCGACCTCTCCACGATCTTCCCCGCGTACATGATAGCGAGTTGGTCGCAGGTCTCCGCGAGAACAGACAGGTCGTGTGAGATAATGATCATCGCCAGGTCGAGCTCCTGCTGCAGGTTCTTGAGAAGCTGGAGGATCTGGGCCTGGATCATGACGTCGAGAGCCGTCGTCGGCTCGTCGCAGAGGACCAGCTTGGGCCTGCACGCCAGCGCCATTGCGATCATCACTCTCTGCCTCATGCCACCGCTGAACTCGTGCGGGTACTCGCGAACCCGGTTCGGGTTTATGCCCACTAACTCGAACAGTTCCTTGACCCTCTTCATCGCAACGGCTTCCTCCACCTTCTCGTGGAGCAGGATCGGCTCCGTTATCTGGTCGCCGACCCTCTTGACGGGGTTCAAGGCATTCATCGCGCCCTGGAATATGATCGAGATGTCCCTCCACCTGATAGAGCGGAGCCTGTCCCCTGTAACCTTGGCCATGTCCTGGCCCATGAAGTTGATGCTTCCGCCGGCGATGAAACCGTTCGCTGGCAGTAGCTTCATGATGGACAGAGCCGCCGTGGTCTTCCCACAGCCGGACTCTCCCGCCAGGCCCATCGCCTGTCCCTTGTCAAGTTTGAACGAAATCCCGTCCACGGCTTTCAGTGTGCCCTCTTGGGTCTTGAAGTACGTCTTGAGATCCTCGACTTCTAGCAACATCGATTGGTTCCCCCTCTACAACTTCCGTTGTCGGTTGCCGACTACCCTGCGCAAAGAGATGCAGAAACGAGTGTGATTCTCCTTGCTTCTGGGTTTCCCTTGAGAAATATTTCGCTATAAATGTGTTTTGGATGAACAGAAAATCGTGTCGCGGCCCGGATTCATCATCTCTGGACCCGTGCGACCCTAAGTTTCAGGACTTCACCATCCTCCTCGTCGCCATACTCCTCCTGGAGGCGTTCGCATTTCTCGAAGATCGTCCTCAGTTCCCGGACCGGGTTCGCGTGCATGTCAATCCTGAGGTCGTGGTAGAGCTTTGGTTTGTGGGAGGCAACGAGGAG
>CALMQK010000305.1 GCA_937872085.1 uncultured euryarchaeote | reverse complement strand
CCTCTCCTCATGTTCCTTCTTGAGTTCCTGGGAGTCTTACGGCTGCAGACGCGCGTCGAGTCAACACGATTGTTCCCACCGCCGTGGCTATGAGTATGATGGCCATCTCAGTGGTCGGGGTGATTCGCGCAGATATCGTCGGTGCCAGGAGGCTCATGACGAGAGCCACAATCGGGGCGGAGAACAGGCATACGAGAGCGAAGACCAGAGCGGTTGTCGCCGGTCTCTTCAACAGGAGGACATCGGTCGACTCTCCTTCCTCCGCGGACAGAGCCAGCCATGTGAGCACAAACGTCGGAATCGCTAGGGACACGATCGCAGTCAGGATCAGACCCACTTCAAGAAGGCTTGGAAGCTCGATTGCTGCAGCTGACGCGGTCGCGACAATCAGCAATCCCGTCAGAGAAGATGGCCTGTAGTTGTAGGACATCCCCAGAAGAACGAGAGCCGTGCCGATCGCTTGAGCTAGAATCACGAGAATGCTGTGTTGGGAGAATACAGCGAGATCGATAACTGCCACAATCGCGATTAGGAGCCTGACCGTCCTAGAGAAGATTATCACGTCTTCCCCCTCCTTATGGCTCTGACGATTCTTGAGGCAGTATCAGCGGGGCCGATCCTGATGTAGGATACTCCCAATCCCCTGAAAGTCGCCTCTATCCTCAGAGAATCTGACAGGTCACCATAGAGCCGTTCGGCCTCCGGCATGTCCAGTGATGCCTCAGCATTTCGGTACCAGTCATCATAGGTGTGAATCACGAGCATCTTGTTGCCCGTGCTCTTGCAGAGCTTCGCCCCAGCTATGACGGCATCGCGGCTCGAGACCAGGTCCGAAATGATTATGTAGAGCTGCTCCTGGCCTCTGTTGTTGGCGATTATCTCCTTGATCCCGCCTTCGAGGCCTATCCCAAGCGCGGGGCGCGTCCCCTTTGTCGCGATCCTGTCCAGGGCAGACAGGAACTCCTTTCCTTCGGCACTAGCCTTGAGTGATGTCTGCTTGGGCTTCGGGGTCTTGTTCGGTTCCGTGTCTTCTGTCCGGACGGTCCCCCCTTCTCTCTCCTCCATTGACGAAGGCGCCTCTTTCAGGACCTGGACGATCTTCTCGAACTGGTGTCTGCCAAGCGCAGGTGGAGCCTTCTTGAGGACTTTGATCTCGTCAAAGATCGCAACGCCGGCGGGATAGAAACTGCTGATGAGGACATTCGACAGTTGCATAGATAGATCGACTGCGTGGTCGACCTTTGCGACTTTGCATCTTTTCAGCCTCATGCTCCTGCTGCAATCCACAAACACCATCGTCCGGAGCGATCCCTCTTTTCTGTAGGTCTTGGTCATGAGTTTGTTCAGCTTCGGGAAGACCTTCCAGTGGATGTCCCTTGCGCGATCTCCTGGGACATAGTCTCTGATTCCGTCGAATTCGAGTTCTCTGAGCACCATCGCAGGATTCTTTCCCATGCCAGAAAACTCGAAGTGCTCCTTGCCCGCCATCTTGCGCGCAGCGTCAAAGCTTCCCTTCTCGGTATGGACGTTTATAACCGTCGGGTGCTCGATTATCTGCTCTTCGTCAAAGAGTCCCAGAGAGTCGTTGCGCGCGATCTTCATCCCTGGAATCACGAGAGGACCGCGTTTGTTCGGAACCAGAGAATAGGACAGTTTCAGAATTGAGTTTGCAGGAAGGTCCTTGGCAGATTTGTTCGTGCCCGCCGAGAGATCGCAGTTCTCGGGGAGGATGTCCTCGAAAGTTCCTCTCACGGTGATGGGGTCCTTGTTGAGGATCGCGACCGTGACGCTCGTTGGCTCCTTTGCGAAGGAGATGTCCTCGAGTGCGCTCCTCTCGATATGCAGGTTTGTTCGCTGCAGCTCTGTGACGAACCTGAGATATGCGTAGACATAGGCGCTGGCAAACGTGACGCTCAATACAGCCCATGAAAGATTCGAAAACAGGATTCCGGCAAATGCGAACACTATTGCGAACGACAGAATTGCGGTTCCAAGCGAAGTTGAGCGCAAGCAACTCACTCTTTCCTTTCTTCACCGCTCCTGAATTCGCCCTTCGGGACCGTGACGGAAGAAAGTATCGAGTCTGTAACGCCTGATCGGGTCATCCCACCAAGCTCCGCTTCCGGAGAGAGAATCAGTCGGTGATCTATGACCTTGTGTGCCATCGCCTTCACATCGTCGGGAATGACGTATGTGCGCCCGCGCAAGTAGGCGCGCGCCTTCGATGTCTGAAGCAGGTGAATCGCGCCCCTCGGACTGAGGCCGAGGTCGAGCTCTTCGACATCTCGTGTCGCTCTCGTGAGGCTCTCGATGTATTCGAGTATGCTGGGATGTGCGTGGATCTCGACAATCTCATCTCTCATGGAGATAACTGCGTCTTTGGCGAGTACTATTCTCGGTTCGGTTTTGGGCGCGTTCTTCAGACGAAGTATATCGACTTCTTGTTTCTGGTCAAGATAGTCCATGGTGCTCTTTATCATGAATCGGTCGATCTGAGCCTCGGGTAGAGGATAGACGCCTTCGGTCTCAATGGGGTTCAAAGTGGCAAGTACCATGAATGGGCACGGAAGTTCGAATGTGTTCCCCTCGATTGTCACCTGTTGCTCCTGCATCGCTTCGAGGAGCGCTGATTGGGTCTTCGGGGGCGCTCGGTTTATTTCGTCCGCAAGAACCAAGTCTGCGAAGAGCGGTCCTTTTCTGACCTCGAACTCAGTGGTTCGCTGATTGTAGAAGTAATGACCGGTCAGGTCCGCAGGTAGCAGGTCCTGGGTGAACTGGATTCTTTTGTACGACAACCCACATACTGCCGCAAAAGCCTTTGCCAGAGTTGTCTTCGCTATACCCGGAACGCCCTCTATGAGCAGATGGCCATTAGAAAACAGACAGACCAAGAAATCCTCGACCTGGTCAGCGTAACCCACCACTGCCTTGCCGATCTCCGTCCTGACGGCATTTACGGCTGCTTCTATGTCCTGGTGGTCTCTGATTCTTGTTCCGGGCATTGCACTACGACTCCTTGGAACTCGATGGATGACAGTTCGTTCGAGAATCCACTCATCGATAATAAGGATATCCTTCACGGGATTCAAGCTGGCCAGGTCATCCGTACATGCTGTCCAGGAGGGCGTGGTCGGAGTCCCTGAGCTTGTCGAAGAACTCCACGTCGGTGATGGCGCCAGTGATGTCCAGGTTGTCGTTCAGGACTATCTTCGGGACCCCCATAACTGCGTGATGAGTCGCCATGCTAGGGAACATCTGCGAGTCTATTATCTCGGTCGTGACCTTCTGAGATTCTATCGCTCCTCGGTAACCGTGCCTTGCGACGGTCGGACAGAAGGGGCAGGTCGGCAGCACGAATATCTTGATGTTCGCCTTGCGCCTGACCGTCGACAGCGTGGCCTTGGCCTTGGGCGAGAGCGACGTGGCGGAGCTCGAGAGCTCCACCACTGCGTCCGTGAATGCCAACATCTCGTATCCCAGCGGGATCCCGTAGTACCTGATCCTGTTGAAGTCCCCCTTGAGAAGGAGGAGCATCGGCCAGCGTTCGACATGTAGATCCTTCATCTTCGGGTTCTTGCCGCCTTCGGGGTTCTGGATGTCCAGCTTCACCTTCGGGCTGAGCGATTCGAGCATATGCGTGAAATCCACGAGTTCCTTCGAGAGTGCATCGGTGTCGGCGAAAACGAGTATGGTGACCTCATCCTTCATCAGCGCGAGTTTGCGCTGCATGGCACCCTTGTCAGCTTCCGATAGGAACACCATCGTTCATCCCCTGTTCCGAGCAACCCCTCACATCGAGTCCAACACGATGTCCCCGTAGGCCTGGACGAAGAACTCCCTCGCCTGGAGTATGCCTTCCTTCCCTGCCGGGGTGATCTTGTAGTACTTCGCGTTGCCCTCTCTCGATGACTCAATGAGCCCTTTCTTCTCCAGTTGCTTCAGCGTTGGGTAGAGGGTCCCAGGATTAGGTTTTTCCGCCTTTCTGAGCGCGATCTCGTCGGCGATCTCAGCACCGTACATCTTCTTCTTCGTCAGCAGGTGAAGTATGAGGAAGCTCAGCAATCCACGCATGTCACAGCACGCGGGTGGCTGACAGCACTCGATCTCTATCCGGGGCACTTTCCCTTTCTTGGCCACGATGGACACATACGTCCAAGCGGGTACTTAATCTATTGGGCATACGATATTGGATGCACAATATCTATTTATATCTCATATCGTATTCCCAATATTGGGCGTACAATACGCCGAACAACCGAGGCAGGAACTATGAATGAATATCTGGCAAGCGTCATGAGCGCGGAGAGGATGCGGAGATCCGAGGATGCACAATGCCCACGAAACTACTGCAGATACGAGTACAGGGACGTGCGGCCGTGCGGGAAGCTCATTCCGCTCAAGAACGTTTAAACTCTTAATACATAAGATACGGTGGCTGATACGATGGCAAAGGCAAGGCGGAAGGTAGCTGGCAAGAAGGCGGAGCGAGAGAGCATCAGCGAAGAGGACGTCCGGGCCGCAGTCAAGAAGCGGTACGCGGCGCTCGCACAGAGCGGGTCGTGTTGCGGATCGGCGCCCGAGACGATGTGCCACTGCGGAGACATCTATCCAAAGGCAGACATCATCTCGCTTCCCGATGAAGCGATAGCCGTGAGCGCAGGCTGCGGCAACCCGACGGCGATAGCCAATCTCA
>CALMQK010000304.1 GCA_937872085.1 uncultured euryarchaeote | reverse complement strand
AAGCTCGATGTCAAGAGGTCTCCGGAAAGGATGACCTATCACGATCCGTGCCACCTAGGTAGGATGGGCGGTGTCTTCGATGAGCCAAGGACGATCATAGAAGCGATCGGGACCCTCGTGGAGATGCCGAACAACAGATACGAGTCCAGATGTTGCGGCGCTGGAGCGGGCCTGCAATCGGCCTTCCCCAAGCTGTCGAGAGAGCTGGCAGCGAAGAGGGTGGCAGAGGCGAAGTCGACCGGCGCCACGACCCTAGTCACCTCGTGCCCGTTCTGCGAAACGCAGCTCAGGACCGTCCCTGGCATCAGAGTGGCCAATCTGATGGAGCTGCTTCTCGAAAGCGTCCAACAGGGCTCGAAGTGATTGACGACCCGAGGTTGCGGTCCGCACTTGCCATCCTTCCCTTGGACTCCAAAACGATATTAGCTCAGACCGTCTTCATGAACCGAGGAGAATGGCTAGGGCGAATTGGCTTGGCCTCATCGGGGCGATACTCTCAATCGTCAGCGTCGCCATGGTTTGGTTTTGGAGGATGTTCGACTCAATGGGCTTCGCCTCGGGGCAGACCGCCTTGACTGGTACACTCAAAAACTACTCCTCCGATGTCTCTCTGGTCTTCATAGTCGGAGCTATCGTCGCCCTTCTGACCCCGCTCGGCGTGATGCTGCAGATTCCCGCGCTCGTGGTCTTTCCATTCCTGATCTGGTACTGGGACCTGTCCGGCTACTGGGTACTGGGCTACATCGTCGCACTCATCGGCGCCGCAGTGTCGGTCAGTTCGATGTTCATTCAAATATCATTCCCTGGGAGGCGCGTGCTCATCCCACCTGAGACAAGAATCGGCGTATGGTCTCTTCGTAGAGAGGAACGACAATCACGTCCGCTTCACTGGAGCGCGAGGATCGCGCTTCTGTCACTTGTCATCGCGGCAGCGCTCGTCTCGACCCTGATCGTCACGCCCGCATATGCCAAGCCGATGTCGAAGATCAGCGTGACAGTGATGATAGATGGAAGAGGCTACGAGATTGACAACGTGACGGTGAAAGTCGACAACAATGTCATCCTGTACAGGCAACTCGCGAACGGTTCCCTCAATGGAATCCAGGTAATCGTGAACGCGACCGCCGGACCCCACACCCTGTCTGTCAACCTGGCGGGCGACAACGTTCCACCGGACCATTGGCACAGCTATCAGCCTTGGGTCATCAAGGTCCTGCCCTGGACAACCGAAGAGGTGCTGCTGGGATACAACGTGGGCTTTATCTGATGTGCCCCCGCCACTTGGCGGTCATTGGGGCGGAAGCAACTCGTACGTGATCCTTTCGCGATCCTTCCCCTTGTTCTCCCGCTTCACGATCTTCATCTTCCCGATCTCGGACAACGAACGCACATGGGTCCCGGCGCATGGGCAGACATCGAATTTCTCGATCGTGACGATCCTCAGATCCCTCACGGATTTCGGGAGGAGATCGAGGTTGGCCCTCTGGGCATCGATGTTCTTCTCGA
>CALMQK010000303.1 GCA_937872085.1 uncultured euryarchaeote | reverse complement strand
AGTACTCCCCCACCCTGACCTCGTGCTGTCGAACATGGTCTTCGTGCCAACGGGAGCGGTGTCTGGTGGAACAGTGGTCGTCGTTCGAGCGGACCTGGTCAACACTGGGGCAGTCCCGATCTACTCGCCGGACCTCAGACTGGCCGTCACGGGTACAGGAGTATCGATGCTTCCTCAGACCAGCACTCTGTCCTACATCACGAATCTGAGGGACAGCGATGTTGTGACAGTCGAAGCCTCATTCACGGCGCCCACACTGAGCCAACAGACCGATGTGACGGTCAGCGCGACCATCAACCCGGACGGGACCATAATTGAGTCCGACTATACTAACAACAATGTCGTTGGTCACATCACCGTGCTCGATGTGCGGCCCGACCTATCGATACTTCCAGGCGAGATATCCATTACGCGAGGAACTACGAACGTGACCGCCTTGGCCGAACAGTTCGGTCGCGTGATCACCATCACCGCTGATGTCCAGAACCTCGGTGGCCAGCCCATCACGGATCCTGGATTCCGCGCGGACATCGGGATCAGAAGCCCTGACGGAACCGTGAACTACACAAAACTGTTCAATGCCACAGGTGTTGAGATCGGGGGCAACTCGACCAACCACTCTACGAAGATCGTATGGCAATGGACGATAAGCCTGACGACACCTGGTCAGTACCAGATATGGGTGTTCCTCGACCCTTCGGGCACGATTGACGAGCCGGACAAGACCAACAACTTCGCCTTCAAGAACTTCACGCTGAACGCTCTGTCGATGAATGTCGAAGTGATATCCTCCTCAGGAAATGAGTTCAAGGCGGGGGATTTCGTCTCTCTCGCTGCGACGTTCACGTACGCAGACTCCAGCGGCGACCCGGTGAAGTTGCTCCCGGGCGTGCAGTTCTGGCTTGTGGACTCCAATGACAACACGACGTTGATAGTCGGCTCGAACAGCACGGTCTGGTCGACGAATCCTGATGATGGAATGATCGTCACATCTTTGCGAGTACCAGTGGGCCTTCCTTCCGGGAACTATAAGATAAGGGCGGTCGTGCCCGATTCAACAGGCATCTACCTCAGCGCGGCAATACATGTGAGCGCCATAAAGGCGCCCAGCCTGCTGCCCACATGGGCCTGGCTCGCGATCATCATCGGTGCCGTCGCGGTAGTGCTCGGGTTCTTGGGCTATACCTACAAGTACGGCCTGGGCAAGCTCGTCGAGTGCGGCGAATGCGGTGCGTTCATACCTGCAGCTAGCAAGAGATGCCCCAAGTGTGGCGTCGAGTTCGAGGTCGGTACCATGAAGTGCTCCGAATGCGGAGCTTGGATACCCGCTGAGTCGACCGAATGCTCGAACTGCGGGGTCAAGTTCGTCGGGGAGACCGAGGGCGAGACCGACTATCTCGAGCGGATGAAGAAGGATTACGACGAGATGACCTCCAAGTACCGCGAGCTCGCCAAGGGGGAGCTGGGCAAGAAGTTCAGTGAGAGGGACTTCGACGACTGGTTCAAGAGGCAGCCCGGCTACATCAGCTTCGACGACTGGCTGGCCAAGGAGGAGGAGAAGAAGCTCGAAGGCCCGATCCCATGCAAGGTCTGCGGGACGCTGAACCCGAAGGAAGCCACTGTCTGCCACAAGTGCGGCACGGTCTTCTCGAAGGAGGAGCCGCCTAAGAAGGGCCAGCCACCACAGGGCGCAGAACCATCGAATGTAGAGGCCACGGCTGAACCCATGGCCCAAGCGCAGCCCCAGCCCGTCGCGCCCAGGATGGTCATCAGACGGCCAATCGACAGGAAGGTCGTCCCCAAGAAGATCATCAAGTCGCCCATGGGCGGCGGCGAGTCAGGGGAGAACGACCAGCAGTAGGCCCCTCCCTGAAACCACACCAAACCTCTTTCACGATTTTCATTCTTCCGCACACGAGCGGAGCCCAGGCCGTGAGCAGAACCGGGCTGCTGGATCGAGGTATCTCATCGAAAAGCCCTGGCTGTTCGCATCGAATGGTCAAAAGTGAGGGAAGAGGTTTCTTCTCGGGTGTGTCTTAGATCTTCTCGGCGCCCTCTGCGAGCTTCGCCCTTACTTCCTTCATGACCTTCTCCGGGTCCTTGTAGTAGGCGGAGATGATCGTCGCGACCTTCCTGTGGTTGTCGACGGCGACCTTCTTCATGTACTCGAGGATGTCGACCCTTCTCTTGATCTCCCTCTCCATCTCTCTTGGGGACCAGTTCCTGGCCATCCTGACCTTCTCGTACACGTAGCTGTGGCCGCTGAAGTTGAAGGTGTCATCCGCAGGGTTCCATGTGTATACGGAGTTGGTGATCAGCTCGTTGGTCTCAGGGTCGATGCCGACGATCTCGGTGAGAGACTTCACGCGCCTGGTCATCTTGGTCCCGACCTTGACCTGCGCCTGGAGCATCACGATGTTGAGCGCCGTGATGAGCGCCCTCGGCAGGTTGATCGGGTCGTTCTCCATCCTGTGCACCATCGCTTGGACGTCCTCTGCGTGGAACGTGGAGTAGCAGGTCTTGCCCGTGGCCATCGCCTGGAACACGACATACGCCTCCTTGCCCCTGACCTCACCGACCATCAGGTACTGGGGCCTCTGCCTCATCGCTGCCGTGAGGAGGTCGAACATGTCTATCTCACCCGCGGCCCTGCCCGTGATGTGGCTCTTTCCTCCGAAACCTTCCCTGGTCAGGGCAGGGATCCAGTTCTCGTGGGGGAGGTTCAGCTCCCTGGTGTCCTCAATCGAGACGATCTTCATCTGGGGCGGGATGAACAGCAGGACGGCGTTCAGCGTGGTGGTCTTGCCGCTTGCCGTGCCTCCGCAGACGAGCATGGATTGTCCGTGCTCTATGCCTATCCAAAGGTAGGCCATCATCTCCGTGCTCATGGTCTTGAACTTGAGCAGGTCCAATGGCGTGAACGGGTTCTCCTTGAACCGCCTGATGGTGAAGGATGAGCCTCTCTTGGTGACATGCTTGCCCAGGGTCGCCTGAAGCCTGGACCCATCGGGGATCGTCGCGTCGAGCAGCGGGCTCGCGACGGATATGTGCTTGCCGCACTTCTGTGCCAGCCATACGACATACCCGTCCAGTTCCGTCTCCTTGACGAACCTGAGGTTGGACCTTATCGAGCCGTACTTCCTGTGGTATATGAAGAAGGGGACATTGACGCCGTCGCATGAGCAGTCCTCGACACTCGGGTCCAACATCATGACGTTGATGATGCCGTAGCCGATGAAGTCCCTGACGACGTAGTACATCACCTTCTCCTTGGATGCAGGGTTCAGGCTGATCGCGAGTTGCACCATGAGCCTCTCGACTATCCTCCTGAGGTACTTCTCCTTGTCTTCGGGGGCGGACTCGGTCGTCTTCTCGACGGATGCCACGAGCGTCTCCTTCAGGAGCGCGAGCACGTCCTTTTCGTCCTCGGACAGCTTCGGCTCGATCACCTCGTAGAGGTACTCGTTGGACTTGTTGTCGTACTTGATCCTGATATAGGTGTAGTTCTGCTTGATCGGGATCAGCTCGACCTCGTCCACGTTGGGTTCCGAGATCTTGGGTACGTCAGTGATGTGACTCAGGTCCACGGACGCCTCGCTCTTCGAGAGTGTCACCAGCAACGGCTTCGGCTTGAGCTTCAGGAGGAAGCTGTAGTATGCCGACATGAAGCCCGGGCCTTTCTTCTTCGGGGCCTCCACCTCTGGAGCATGCTGCTCTACCTGCATCTTCGGTTGGTCCGTCTCGGTCATCTCACATCATCATCCTATCAATCTGAGCGATGCGAACCCCGCCAGGAGCATGATGAAACTGTGTCTCATCCCGATCGGTATGCTACCGTTCTGGATGACCCCTGCCAGGAGGCCATCTCCTATCGCGTGGACGAGCACCGAGAGGAGGAATATGAAGCTGATCGTCGGGATCACGTCGACCTGGATAGTCACGCCAGGAATCTGGCCAACTCCCTGCTTCTCTGCCGCCGCGCTGACCTGCTTGCCCGCCTCTTCCATCTTGGGTAGGAACTGCCCCTGCAAGATGAGGATCGTAGAGATGAACACGAAGAACGAGATGTAGATGACGAGGACGTAGGTCTGCATGGTCAATGATCGCTCCTGATCCGTCAGGATCGTCTCCTTGGCGTCGTGTGAGACCATGGTCAGGACATCTGCGACATTGCCGCCCGCGTCGTTCGCCTTCATGATGATCGACGCCATCCTGGTGACCAGCGGGGTCTTGACCCGCTCGGAGAACAACCTGATCGCCTCGGAGGCTGGGACCCCCCACTCTATCTGCGCGGCCATCTTCTTGATCTCGGGGGTCAGCCGGCCATACCTTCCCGAAGAAGCGATTACGATGGCGGCCGCGAGTGTCATGCCGAACCTGCCGGCCTCGGCGACGTCTCTTAGGAAGTCCGGGAGTCTTGTTTCTATCTCGTGGATGCGCGCCTGCTTGGAGCTCATGTAGAATCCGTACGGACCGAACATAGCCATCATGGCGAATATGACGTAGTCGATCGGCTCGAACGGGAGCGGTGCGCTTCCCAGGAGCTTGATCACTGCCAGGAATCCAAACACCGCCACCACCGCCAACGTCACGCCGATGACCAGCCTCGTCTTGTCCCCTTTGTCGGTGCTGAGGATCTTCTTGAGGGCGGCCTCCCTCTCCTTGTCGGACATGTTCTTCTGACCTGGCTCCATCACATTGCACTCTCCTTGGACATGTTCCAGATGACGAATATGAAACCGAACTGCGAGATCGGGATCATCCCGATGACGATGAGGTAAAGCATCATTACCATGAACCCTGGGTCACCGCCCCCGACGACCGCCATGATCGCGAGGATGAGCACAAGGAACAGCGGGAACGCGACCACGACAGTGACGAAGGACTCCGCCAGCATTCCCAGGGTCTCCATCTGTGACTTGAGGGCGAGCTTGTTCTCCTTGGCATATTCATCGGCCTTGAGCAGGAAGTACGGCTTCAGCTGCCCTCCGGAGGTCGAAGTGGTGATGACGCCCTGGAGGAAGTCCTGGAACTTGGTCGAGGGTGACCTCTTGGCCGCCTTCCTGATGGCGGTCAGTATGTCAGAGCCGAGCAGCTCCGTGTCCCTCGTGATCCACGCCGCCTCATGGCTGATCTCCCCGTAGGCCTTCTGCCTCGAGAGCTCCTTGAATATGACGTCGATGTTGACATCTGCCGAGGCCATCGCCGATATGAAGCTCATCGCCGCGGCGATCCTCTTGTCGATGTCCCTTCCCCGGCCCTTGGCCTTTCCGGCGGGGGACCCCTTGAGCATCATGAGAGCCATGATCGGCAGGAGCACGCTCGCGAGCAAGGCCACGAGTATCCTCATCACGATCCCCACGCCCATCAGCCCGAACAGGACGACACCTACGACGATCCCTATGATCACGCCGACTATCGCGGTCACGATCGCGGCCATGAACACATAGGCCAGGTACTCCTCAGGCCTGATTTTCATGTGGGCCTTGAGGAGAGAATCGTCCAGTTGCTGGAGGGAATTGGTCTTGGTCTTGGCATATCTACCCATCGTCCTCCACGCGAGGTCTTGGAACTTGGTGAGCTTGATATAATCGGGGACGGCACCCTTCTCGAGCTTGATCGCGTGAGGGCCCATTGTCTCACCCACGCGGGACATCTTCGTCTTGAGGTACTGGGATTTATTGACCTCGACGCTCTTGAACGCATTGTCGATTTCAGGCAGCGACCTCACCTCCAGCAATGAGCGGTTGCACAGGTTTCAATTGCCCGTAGAGCTCCTTCCTGATCCTCTCGGCAGTGCCCTTCGGCTCCTTGTAGTACTCCCTGATGAGCCCCCAGATTTCGTGGTGGTCGGCCATGTCCTTGGAGACCATGTACTTCACGATGTCTATCCGGCGTTCGAACTCCTGGAGGAGCTCCTCGTGCGTGAGGTTCTTCATCTCCATGATCTTGTCGAACAGGAAGCTATGGCCTTTGAAGATGAACTTGTCAGTCGCCTGGTCCCATTCGTAGACGGTATTGCTGATCAGCTCGTTGGTCTCGGGCTCGAACCCCACTATCTCTATGAGCTGTTTTATCCGTCTGACCATGTCGACACCCACTCTCGCGTGGGTCTGGATGATGACGTTCCTCAGGGCCGTGAGCAGTATCCTTGGGCAGTTGATGGGAGGATTCTCCAGCCTGTTGACCATTCCCTTCACCGAGTCTGCGTGCATCGTCGAGAATGTCGTGTGGCCGGTGGCCATCGCTTGGAACATGGTGTAGGTCTCCTTGCCTCTGACCTCACCCACTATGATGTAGTTGGGCCTCTGCCTCAGAGCCGCCCTCACGAGGTCGTACATGTCGATCTCGCCGGCGGCCTTTCCGTCAGGCCCTCGCTCTCCGACGCCTGATCGCGTAGTGGCGGGTATCCAGTTCTCGTGGGGCAGATTGATCTCCCTCGTGTCCTCCATCGTGACGACCTTCGCGCCGGGAGGCATGAAAAGGGCAATCGCGTTCAGCGTTGCCGTCTTCCCGCTGGCAGTCCCACCGCAGATGATCGCCGACTCGCCGTGCTCGACGCTGAGCCACATGTAGGCAACGATGTCCGGCGACGCTGTGCCGTACTTTATCAGTTCGACTGGCGTGAAAGGCTTCTCCTTGAACCGCCTGATCGTGAACGAGGCACCTCTGGTGGTGACCTCTCGGGCATAGGTCGCCTGGACTCTGTGCCCCTCGGGCGTGGTTCCGTCTAGGATCGGGTTCGAGACCGATAGCTGCTTCCCGCACCTCTGGCCCAGGTTGATGACGAACGAGTTCAGCGTGGCCTCGTCTTCGAAGATGATATTCGTCTTGATCGACTCGAACTTGCTGTGGAACACGAACAATGGTATGCCGACGCCATCGCACGAGATGTCTTCGATGTGAGTGTCATCTATGAGCGCGTCTATGGGCCCGAAACCCACGAAGTCTCTAGCGAGGAAGTAGGTGATCTTGTCCTTCGAGATGGGCTCGATGCTCATCCCCCTGGACTTGATGAAGCTCTCGACGCTCTTCTCGAGATAAGTCCTCTTGTCCATCACTGCGAGCTTCTCCCATTCGTAGTCCAGGGTCTTCTCGAGAGTCTCCTTGAACAGTGTGAGGAGCTCCTCCTCGTCTTCCTTGAGTATGGGCTCTATCACCCTCATGATGAACTCGCTCGTCGCCCGGTTGTAAGTCGCTTGGATGTAACTGTAGGGCTCGACCACGCTGTAGAACCCGATCTCCTCGATGTTCGTGTCGGTGATAGGAGGTACCTCTGTGTAGACGGAGCCTCTGCCGTGGCTCCAGTCGCGCCGCCTCGCAGCCGCTCCTCGGGGCATCCTGGTCGAAATCGGGGTCGACTTGAGCTTACTGACCACCCCTATCCAACCCTGATAGAGCCTTGCTCCAAGTGGCATGCGCGCGGCCTTGACCGGCACTATGTGCTTCGTCTTTGATGCGGCTTCAGCCATTGTTTAACTCCT
>CALMQK010000302.1 GCA_937872085.1 uncultured euryarchaeote | reverse complement strand
TGCTCGCGGCTTTTGGGGCTCAGCTAGTGCTGACGCCAGGTCCCGATGGGATGAACGGGGCGATCAAGAAGGCGGAGGAGCTCGCGGGATCGACGCCGAACAGCTTCTTGCCACAGCAATTCAAGAACAAGGCCAACCCGTGGATCCATAAGAAGACCACTGCGAAGGAGATATTGAGAGCCCTCGACCAGATAGACGCCTTCGTCGCAGGCGTGGGCACGGGTGGGACGATCACTGGAGTAGGCCAGGCCCTGAAGAGGAAGAACCCTCAGGTAAGGATCATCGCGGTCGAACCCGAGGACTCGCCTGTGCTATCCGGAGGAGACCCGCATCCCCACAAGATCCAAGGCATCGGGGCCGGGTTCATCCCTGAAATCCTCGACACGACGGTCTATGACTCCATCATCAAAGTGGCCACGAAGGATGCACAGGAGACCACGAGGAAGCTCGCGAAGATCGAAGGCATCCTGGTCGGAATATCCTCGGGCGCAGCGACTTTCGCAGCGCTCAAAGTGGCCCATGAACTAGGAGCCGGGAAGACGGTCGTCGTCGTGTTGCCAGATACTGGAGAAAGGTATTTGAGCACCGACCTGTTTGCAGAGAATCCGTAGTTATGGCTTCTGTTGAAAAGTCCGCCCTCGACATAGTTCTCGAACGAGACCCGGCTCCAAAGAGCAGGGCCGAGGCCATGCTATTCAGCCAAGGGCTCCACGCAATCAGACTCCACAAGGTAGCCCACCGGCAGTACCTGAAGGGACGGTACAAGACAGCGAGGGCCATCAACTACTTCTCGCGGATCCTCACGGGTGCGGACATCCACCCCGGGGCGATTGTTGGAAAGAACTTCTTCATCGACCACGCCACGGGCGTGGTGATCGGTGAGACATCCGAGATAGGGGACAACGTTTCGATCTACCAAGGTGTTACCCTCGGCGGCGTGAGCACCGAGAAGAGGAAGCGTCATCCGACCATAGGCAATAATGTGGTGATAGGTGCGGGTGCGACGATATTGGGACCGATAACCGTCGGCGACAATGTCCGCGTGGGCGCCGGCTCGGTCGTCGTCAAGTCGGTGCCACCGAACTCGACGGTCGTCGGAGTCCCGGCGAAGATCGTCCAGCGGATAGGCGTAACGGCCATCGACCTGCACCACGAGGAGCTGCCCGATCCGGTCGTGAACGCTTTCATAGATCTATGCCACAGCCTCTCCGAGATGGAGTACAGGCTTGAGCAGATCGAGAAGCAACTCGGCATAAAGGTGGAGAAGATCCCGATACCGAAGATAGCACCTTTCAAGTCGCCAGAACTCTCGTGTCCTGTCGAGGAGAAGCATTAAGAACTCTCCGATTATTCGAGTCGTGATAGCCGATGGCACTAGTTTTGTACAATACTCTGGCTCGCAAGAAGGATGTCTTCGAACCCGTCAATGACCGCAAGGTGGGCATGTACGTCTGCGGTGTGACCGTGTACGACCAGTCGCACCTAGGTCATGCGAAGTCCGCCATCAATTTCGACATAATCGTGAGATACCTCCGGCACAAGGGCTACGAGGTCAACCATGTGACCAACTTCACTGATGTCGACGACAAGATCATCGAGCGAGCAAACCAGATGGGCATCGAGCCGCTCAAGCTTGCCCAGAACGTCATCGACGGCTACTTCAGGGACATGGATGCCCTGAAGGTCAAGAGGGCGAGCGTTTACCCGAGGGCAAGCGAGACCATGACGGATATCATCGCCATGGTCAAGGGCCTGATCGAGAAGGGCTACGCCTACGAGTCGAACGGCTCGGTCTACTTCGTGGTCAAGAAGGTCGAGGACTACGGGAAGCTCTCGAACCAGAGCCTGGACCAGATGGTCGCAGGAGCGAGGGTCGAGCCAGGAGAGGACAAGAAAGACCCCATGGACTTCGCACTCTGGAAGGCGGCCAAGCCTGGGGAGATCTCCTGGGACAGTCCTTGGGGCAAGGGGAGGCCGGGGTGGCACATAGAGTGCTCGGCGATGTGTTTGAAGCACATCGGCAAGACCGTCGACATCCACGGCGGGGGCAGCGAGCTGGTCTTTCCCCATCACGAGAACGAGATGCTGCAGTCGGAGGCCTACAACGGGGTGAAGTTCGTGAAGTATTGGCTTCATAACGGGCTGCTTACGCTCGACCAAGAGAAGATGTCGAAGTCATTGAAGAATTACTTCCTGATCTCGGACGTGCTGAAGAAGCATAGACCCGAAGTCGTAAGGTTCTTCATCGCGAATGCGAGCTACAGACAACCACTGGATTACACCGACAAGTCGCTTGAGGATGCCAGCATGGCCCTGGACAGGCTCCAGAAAGCATACGATTCGATCAGGCATGCGACAACGCAGGCGAAGGGGACGGAAGATGTGGAAGACGTCTGCGAGAAGTACTGGAAGCAGTTCGAGGAACGCATGGACGACGATTTCAGTACAAGAGAAGCCATCGCTGTCATGTTCGACCTCTCGAGGGAAGCCAATAGGGTGGCGAGCGAGGGAAGGCTCAGCGCCAAAGGTGCAAAGAACATCGTATCCGTCTTTGAGAAATTCAACGGCATCTTCGACGTTTTGTCCGCGGAACAAGGGGAAGCTGCTCAGTGGATCCAGATGAAACCCGACGCCAAGTTTGCCCAACCTGTTCGCGCACTGCCCAGCGACGGGCCCATCTCGGACGATGAGATAGGAAGCTGGGTCGGACGGAGAGAGGATGCGCGCAAGCGGAAGGACTTCGCCGAGGCCGACGTGATACGCAAGGGGCTTTTGAAACTGGGTGTCGATGTGCAGGACACAAAAGAGGGCCCTGTATGGAAGCGAAAGTGAAGCCTGAGACCGCACGCAAGAAGGCCGAACTGCTCGCAGGCGGCGCAGTCAGGATACCCAAGGACTTCCGGTTGCCATTCCCGCCGAGCAAGTCCACTGCCGGTCCCGGAGCCGGTTCCGTGAGCATCGTTTTCGCATTCGGGAATACGAGGGCCAAGAAACCGATCTCGAGGGAATCGGGCGAATTCGATCTTCAGGAGGACGCTGGACGGTTCACCATGATGCGTGGTGGAGCCACATTCATCAAGGATGTCCAGCTCGTCCCCACACTCCTTCATGCCCCCTATCAGGCCTTCGTCAATCTCGATAATGCCTGCGTGATGAACTGCAAGTTCTGCGCCTCGCCGAGACTGGGGCAGCATGGGACCAAGGACCTCACCGATGAGAAGATCATCGCAATGATCATGGAAGCGACCAAGAACCCCGGCTTCGAGTCCGTCGCGTTCACGAGCGCGGTCGCGGAGTCTCCCGCGATGACGGTCGAACGCATGGCCAGGTTGGTGAAAGAGGTCAGGGGCCTTCTCCCGAAAGTGCCGATCGGCGTCGAACCATATGCCACGAGACCCGACCACGTGAACCTGCTCAGAGAGGCGGGCGCGGACGAGATCAAGCTCAACATCGAGTCTTTCGACAGGGATATCTTCGAGAAGATATGCCCGAAGAGAGACTATGACACCATTCTCCATATGATCAACCACGCTGGTGAAGTCTTCGGGAAGAACCGGGTCTGCTCGAACATCATCTTCGGCCTCGGGGAGTCGGACGAGAACATCATGGAAGGCACGAAGGTCCTTGCCAATATGGGTGCGGTCGTGACGCTGAGAGCGCTTCGAAGGAACGACTACAACCTCGAGGAGCTGGAATCAGCGCTCGGACCACTCGCGCCCGTCACCGCTGACAGGATGCTGAGTCTCGCGAGGGAACAGAAGAAGATACTGCAAGAATACGGCCT
>CALMQK010000301.1 GCA_937872085.1 uncultured euryarchaeote | reverse complement strand
GTATCTTATTGGGAAACCCCGTAACAGTAACAGGTAACAGGCCCGGTGCTAGTACTACGTCTCTAGAACATCGTCGTGGCGAGGACGAGACAGATCATGATGCCGGCGAGGACCACGAAGGTTACCTCCCAATGAACAAACATTCCAATGACGAACCCGCCGACCTGCTTAATCACCATATCGAATACTCCTATGGTTCTCCTTCCAGATCTCGTGCCGCTTCCACTCGTCGACCAGGGCGCAGCTCCGACAGACTAGGATGCCCTCGCCCGTTGGGGTCCGGCAGACCTCGCATATCCAGCCCATTACTCGAACCCTCCCGGATACCGATAAGCTGGATGATGGCACTCGAGCCGGCATTGGTCACAAACGAACGTGGCCCTCCCCTCGAGGATCCCAACGATTAGCTGCGTGGCCTCACGGGTCCGGCAGCGCTCGCACCTCATTCAATCGGGCCTCCCGCGAGAAGATAACGATCGGGCTCGAAGAACGGGCAGGACTTCGACTCGTGCACCTTCCCCTCGCGCTGGACCACATGATGGTCGACCGCTAGGAGCTCGTCCACACTCGAGAACCAGCAGCCCTCCCGGAACTGGCATCTAGGGCATTGGGAGAGGGTCATTCAGAGGCCCCCAGACATTGATTACGGTACTTGTCCAGCAATGGCCCGAAGATATACCCCTCATCGGTGAGAATGTCGTCCCTAGGCCCAGGGTGAGCTCGCAGGAGCCTCTCGAGCATGGGGTCCTGCATCGCGGTGCCCCTCGGGGCCTTCGCGATGCCTCGGACATCCCGAAGAGCTCCGTCCAGGTCATATTCAGGGGGCTCGAGGAAAAGGTACTCCTCGGATGGGGTAATCCCGAGCCTCCCATGTCTGATATTCAGGTCGAGGCACTTCTGCAGGATCTCAGAGTCGTCGGGCGGCGGGGTCCACGCCAACCCCGCTCGTTCGACCTCAGCCCGCTCTTCTGCGAGCTCCTTGGACGGGCTCGCGACGAGCAGGTCCACGCGAACGGGCCCGTTCTCGAGCATGGTCTTCAGCCAGAACCACGCTTTCATCAAAGGATCGTTCAGATTGCAGAACTCGAGCTCCCTCGAGGCCAATCTAGCCCGTTCCGTCTGTCGTTCCTTAGTTAGTTTATGGCGTTCACTCGGGACGGGCTCCTCCTCATAGAGATTCTGGAATTCGGCCTCCAGCTTGGTCTTCTCCTCATCGAACTTCTCAGGGGTAGGCTTGTAGATCGGTTCTGCATGGACCAATCGCTCGCCAATCCCGGCGAAGTGAGCTCCAGGCTCGCCCCTCGTGCGAACATACTCAATTTCAGTCTGGATGCAAGATTCAACTTCCCTGGAACCGCAGATCGGGCACTTTCTGACGATACTGGGGTCGGTCTTGCCGTCATCTTCTAGGCACTCTGGATAGGTATGTTCGAGCTTTTCCTTCGGTATCATCGAATGATGCAAAAGACCGAAATAAGTCAATGCCTGGGAGCCCTCTTTCAGCCCCGCATGGCTTAACTGGTACTGAAGGACTCGAGATATTCCCCGTTGACTCCGGATCCCTCCATAATTGCCGTACTCCTCGTCCTTAATATGCTTGAAGACGAGCCCCGATCCGTCCGGGAAGTCGGGATCCGTCCCTCCGGGCGTCGTTGCCATCAAATGAAGCCCGATAACATGGAAGTGCCAATACCCATCTGGCACATACTGATTATCGTCGTCGTCCCTTCGCCACGGATGGAAGATCACGACGCCGCCGCTTATGCCGTGCCGTCGACAGACGGCATAAGCCAGCCGACGAGCCTGGTTCTCGTCCCATCCATGCAAAAGCAGCCCGTCATAATGCCAGAGGGTCTTACCAGGCACCCAGAGCCCCAGATCCGCCGGCATGGAAACGATAAAGTGGCCTACCAGGCCCCGTTTGAATAGCCAGATGGGGTCTAGCGGGCTCGTGCCGGTCGTCTTAGCCGCGACCACTATCTTTTGCATCTGGAGCTCCCAATAATGGGCCCTCCATGCGACCTTTTTAGAGGCCTTATCGGCCTCTTTTTTGCCCCATCTCTCGGAGCAATCGGGACAGGATCGTTCGTTACAATGCGTCCGTCCCCAATAGGCCCCATCATGCCCCTCGCAATGCTTACCAAACCACGATCCACACCCTTCCCCCCTCTGACCCTTGCCAGGTAGGGTGAAATTATCACTTTTCTCTAGAGGGCCTTCTAAGGCAGAGATACATACGACGGATTGAGGGGTGGAGACCACATCGAAAAGGGCCCTCTGAGGGCCTACGATTGCGCTAGACGAGAGAACAGAGCTCGGGCTAGGGTATAGAACATCGATATCGGAATTCATCTTGCTGACACATCTAGCAACACTAGGACGCGGGGACTATTTGTTGATTTCTAGAAGGAATAGTCCCAGGGGCGAAGGTTTGTGTCAGCAAGATCCTTGGCCCCTAGGATGGAAATCGCCGCTGTGATGTGGGTCGGATTTCCAAGATACCATAGGGCATCTGGCATATAAGTTTTCTTGCATTATAACCCCGT
>CALMQK010000300.1 GCA_937872085.1 uncultured euryarchaeote | reverse complement strand
CCTAGCCTGACCACGATCTCGACTGGTCCGAACATGCCCCTTCGGTTCGTCCCCATCCTGGGGAAGCCATATGCGACCAATGATGCGATGTCTGGCGGCTGGGTCAACTGGTCGTATTATATCGACTACATGACCAACGAGGACGTCTCAGATGCACGGAATGGAACGGGCTACTGGAAATCATATTACGGTATGGATCCGTCCCAGCTCAACTTCGCCGGTCCCAACTCGAACGACGGTTGGATGAACGACTTCCAGGGCAGGGTGGAATACAACCGCGCGGCTGCCAAGAAGTACCTCAACCTGACTGGAAGCGCGAGTCTGATCACCCAGTTCAACGCCAACAACACCGGCGCCAACCTGGGCAAGATGAACAAGACTTGGTCGGATTACTGGACGAATGATGGCAGTGGCCCCAGCTCGTACGGCGCCGGCGGGCCCAACGATATCTACACGGCCTACGACTACGACCTAGCCTACGCTCCTTTGAATATGTTCCTGACGGTGGATATGGTAAACTCAACCGCCAACAAGCTCGTCCTCCGGGTCGGTTGTATCGGATATGGCCTTGAGATACTGATGTGCAGGTATTTGGACCGGGCTGGCGTGCAGTCCAAATTGGAGAGTACCCCTGAGGACTTCTACCTCAACGGGACCGCATCCCCCAGTGGAGTGGACATCCGCAGCCGCTATGTCGCCACGTACAACATTGCCGCGTCGAAGGACACGGGCTTCTACAGTCCCGCCTGGCTCCTCGACATCCTGCATATGGACTACACGACCAACACTGCCGGCCACCCAGCTACATTGTGGGCCTCCAGATACACAGGTTACCAGCCGCCCAAGGTGGGCCCTTGGCCGCTGTACACGACATATAGCCCTGGTACTAACACCTTCGGAACAGGCGTCGCTTACTACTACCCTCCAATGAACTGGAGCTTGAATGCCAATGAGAAGATCGTCATCAAGCTCCCCGCAGAGGGCAAGTCCTCCGCAGGGTATATGCCGTACGCAGGCACATGGGTTCAGGACACCCTCAATGCCGCCAAGCTGACCGAGCTCAACGACCACCTTGTGTGGGGAGAGATAGGTCTTGGGAACTGCTATGGCGCGCCGTACAACCTCCGGAGCGCCACGTACTACAACCACGCGACGAAGACCCTCACATTGACCGGCCCTATGAACTTCGATAGGAACCAGAACCTGGCCTTCCCGAAGCTGAACGCGACCGGGGCGCCGAGCTTCAATTTTGACCTGATGCGCGTCAGCGACTACACGATGGCGATCCAGGAAGCAGGACCATACGTCAAGGGATCGACCTACCACCTGACGATGACCGCGAAGAGCAACACTGGTGCAACGGTGACAGACTGGAACGGCACCATCGACCTCACTGCGACCGCTGGTACGACACTAGGCGCGTCCTCATTGTGGTTCGGGCCCGGAAGCAACGGCGTTGCGAGCACGACGATGACCTTCACGACGAATGGTTCCAAGACCATAACGGCGACCGACAGGAACAACAGCCTCGATGTGTTCCACAGCATCCCAGTGATGGTGGGTCCGTTCACCCTCAACCTGGCCGTTGGCTGGAACTTCGTGACAGTGCCTCTCGTCGGCCAAGGCTACAAGGCCAGCACGATCGGCCTGGCGTATGGTGACATGATTTCTTCATGGGCACCAGCGACACAGAAGTACGACAAAACGTACATCAAGGGCATCTCTCCGCCGGTACTTGACTTCGTCATCGCGCCGAACGTCGGATACTGGATCTGGGTAGCCGTCGCGAAGCCGCTCACGCTAACGGGAATCATCCCGACTACCGCGCAGAGCTACGTGTTCACTGTCCCATTGGCGGGCGGCTGGATAGCACTCGGCTTCGAGTCGATGAAAACGACCATGCGGGCGGCCGACATCCCCAAGATGTATTCGGGCACAGGGGCCATCACGATGGTGGCTTACTACAACACGGCCACTGCGAAGTACTCTTCCTGGGTCTCCGCGGTGCCGGCGCTGAACAACTTCCTGCTGGCCCCCGGAACGTCGTACTGGTGCTGGGTGACTGCCGGCACGGGCGGGACGATCACGTATGTGCCATAGTGAACCAGGAATGCGTCGAGCCGGGAGATCCCGTCAATAGCGGGGGGGTCGACCCGGATTCAAACCCTTTCTCATTCCATATTTTTATCATAAACTAGATTGAGTGCACGACAGATGGATCCTTCCCTGGCGAGAGCTGGATGATTTGAAAGCGGGCCCGCCGGGATTCGAACCCGGGTCTTCGGCTTCGAAGGCCAATAGGATGTCCTAGCTACCCCACGGGCCCTGGAACAGGGATTGGCCCGGCGTATTATATGGTTATGTGGGTCCTGTGACATTGTTGGGCGGTGACCTCGTAGGTCACCGCACCCGTGCCACCAGTTCAGTTCCCGCCGCAACGCCCCTTTCCTTCAGCCTCTTCTTTATGAAAGGTACGAGGCCGCCCTCGTCCAGGATCATCTTGACATGGGCTGGCACGGGCTCCATGTCTGCCCTGCGATTGTCCGAGTTCGAAACGAGACGGTGGCCTCGAAGGTCGAGTGCTACCGAATCTTCATCGTGGAACAAGTCAGCGGCGTTCGGGGAAACCACGACCGTGAGCCCCAGGTTGATCGCGTTTCGATAGAATATCCGGGCGAACGATCTTGCTACGACCGCTTCGACGCCGCAGTGCTTGAGCGCCATCACGGCCTGCTCCCTACTCGAACCGCAGCCGAAGTTCGCGCCGGCGATGATGATGTCCCCTTGGCGGACCACCGAGGCGAAATCCTTGTTCATCCCTTCCATCGCATGAGAAGCGAGGTGGGCAGGGTCGTAGTTGTCAAGATGCTTGCCTGAGATTATCAGGTCCGTGTTCACGTCGTCCCCGAACTTCCAGACCCTTCCCTGACCACTCATACGAGCAGCCTCCTCGGATCGGTTATCTTGCCCTCGACGGCACTGGCCGCCACCGTAGCCGGGCTAGCAAGATATATCTCGGCCTCATCCGAGCCCATCCGTCCCCGGAAGTTCCTATTGCTCGACGAGATGCAGACCTCACCCGCTCCGAGGACGCCCTCGTGAGAGCCCAGGCATGGGCCGCAACCCGGCGGGAGGATTGTGCCACCGGCTGCGATGATCGTCTGAACCGCCTCCTTGCCGATTGCCTCTATCAGTACCTTCCGTGAGGCGGGAGCCACGATGAGCCTGCACCCTGGATGCACCTTCCTGCCCTTGAGGACCCTGGCGGCCGCGAGGAGGTCCTCCAGACGACCGTTGGTGCAAGTCCCTATGAAGGCCTGGTCGACCCTTATGCCCTCCATCTTGTCGACGCTCTTGGCATCCTCGACCTTGTGTGGCCCGGAGACCATTGGTGGAAGCCTCGAGATGTCCATCTTGACCCTATCCTCGTAATTGGCATCTTCATCGGACAGCACAACGTCGAGGTTAGCCTCATGCCCCTTGTACCAATCGGTCGTGACTACGTCCGGCTCGACCATCCCCGCTTTCGCACCGGCTTCCATAGCCATGTTGGTCAGGACCATCCTACTCGACACCGTCATGGAAGGGATCGCATCTCCCGTGAACTCCAGGCATCTGTAATCGGCGCCGGAAGGACCCAGCCTCCGCGTCAGGTCGAGCGCGACATCCTTCGCACAAGATCCAGTTGACAGACGACCGGATAGCTCGATCTGGATGGTCCTCGGGACTTTCAGCCAAAGGCTTCCGGTCGCCCACACGCCAGCCATCTCCGTGGCTCCTATGCCCGTCGCGAACGCCCCGACCGCACCTGCGGTCGTGGTGTGCGAATCCGTGCCGAGCACGAGCTGGCCCGGTCTGACCAGCCTCTCCTCGACGAGGATCTGGTGGCATATACCTTCTCCAGCGTCGAAGAACTTCTCGATGCCGTACTCTTCGACAAGCGCGCGTATGTGCGCATGGACAGACGCTGTGGTCGCTGTGTTCGCCGGGGTCCTGTGATCCAAGACGATGACTATCTTGCTCGGGTCCCACGGGTACGCGAGAGCGAAGGATGCGAAGGATTTGCCAATGAGGAAGGTGTTTTCGTGAGACATGGCGAGATCTGGGCAGGCCTCAACTACGTCTCCTGACCTTGCATCGGGACGCCTGGAAGCTCGTCCAAGGATCTTCTCTGAGGCGGTCCTTCCCGTCACAGGGACTCGAACTTGGTGAGGCTATATGAAAATGCCGAATCGCTCCCGAGCGGTCCATGCATACTAGATTGCTGGTTGGGCATTGAACAACGCGTACTCTTGGAGATAGCTGGAAAAGGTATTTCCACTACGGGTCCAATCACTTCGAGGCAATGGAACGCATTCTGGAAGCGACTCCCGGTTCGAAGGTGCTCTTGCTCGGCAACGAGGCCATTGCGCGCGCAGCCCTTGAGGCCGGGGTCTCCGTCGCCACGACATATCCTGGGACGCCCGCATCGGAGATAGGCGATTCGCTCGCGCGCGTGGCGAAGGATGCCGGTATCTATTTCGAGTATTCGACGAACGAGATGGTCGCGACCGAGTTCGCCATAGGCGCCACGACCTCCGGCGTGAGGGCTCTGGTGAGCATGAAGCATGTCGGAGTCAACGTCGCCGCGGATGCTCTCATCACATTCGCTTACACAGGCACGAGAGGAGGCTTCGTCCTGGTGACCGCCGACGACCCGTCCTGTCACTCGAGCCAGAACGAGCAGGACAACAGGTACTACGCTCTGTTGGCCGGACTTCCACTCCTTGAACCTTCGAACCCCCAGGAATGCTACGAGATGACGAAGGAGGCGTTCGAGCTCTCGGAGAGGCTGGGGCTGCCGGTGATCGTGAGGACCACGACACGTGTGTCCCACGTGCGAGGACCGGTTACCGTCGGGGAGATCGTGAAAGGCCGGAAGAAGATGGAATTCGTGAAGGACCCTAGCCGATTCGTCACCGTGCCAGCGGTCGCACGGGAGCGACATCTAGTCCTGCTCGAGAAGCTTAGGGAAGCCGAGGGCCTGGCCGAGATCTCAAAGTTCAATGAGGTGCACCGGATCGGAAAGACCGGGAAACGAGGGATCATAACGTCATCGGCAGGATCCAACTACGCGATGGATTCCGTGCACTCGCTTGGCATCGAAGTGGAT
>CALMQK010000299.1 GCA_937872085.1 uncultured euryarchaeote | reverse complement strand
GTCCGTGGACGGATCTGAGGTGGGTGTGAACACCCAGTCCCAGAGCCATGTGTCAAAGTCGCCAGCGTACCAGGCGCTGTTCGCCTGGTTCGTTGACATAACTTGTACGGTCAGTTCGACTCCACCATATCCTGCCCACTCCTTGAGCAGATTGCTGCCCTGCAGCCAGTCTGCTCCCGTCAAGGTCAGCATACGGAATGAGAGTGGGTCCGAACCTCCGGCCTTGCACAAGGGGAGGGTTGTACTGGTCGCAGGCGCACCAGTCGAATCGAAAGCCCAACCCGCAGCCATGAGGAGTGCCCTCGCGGCCACTGGGTCGTATACTACCGGGTTCGGGTAGGTGTAGTGCCACGGGTTGCTGTCGGGCACTAGCGAGTCGGCAACGGTCCCGAGTCCCAGCACGACATCCTGGATGAAATGCGGCTTGTCAACCAACATGGCCATCGCCAGCTTCACAGTCGGGTCGAGGAGCAGCTGGTTGTTGGAGCCCCCTGGGCTACCGACACCCGCCTGCCGCTGTGCGAGCGTCATCTGGTTGAGCTGATACTCGTACACGAACCCCGTGCTCTGAGCCCATCCGATTATCCCGGGGGTCTGTCCGCCCTGCACGTTGTTAATGTATTGACTCGGAGCGACATTGAGGAAGACATCCGTCAGGCCCAATGTCAGGTCCGTCCAAGCTCCCGCGTCGTCCATCGCGTTCTTGAAGTTCAGAGTGTCGATGTGTAGCTGCCAACCCTTGTTCGCTTCCTGGAACCACTGCGGGTTCCTCTTCAGGGTGGCTAATCCGGCAGCCGGCAGCCCGACGATGTCGTAGTAGAACGCCCCGGAGCCAGTAATATCGAGATTCTTGTACGTAGTGGGGGTATCCGGGTTCTTCAGATGGCCCCAGATGTACTCCGGAACGATCGGGATCACGGTCATCGCACCCAGGAACGGGGCGAAAGGCGTCTTGGTCTTTACGAAGAAATCCCACTGGTTCGCTCCTGTCCACATGTTCTCTATCAAGCCCACGGTACCGGTGAGGAAGTAGGATGAAAGGTGGTTCTTGGGGTTGGTGTTCAACTCATTGAACACCCACATGACATCCGTTGCGGTGACCGGGTGGGCCGTCGACAATGGATTTGTACGATTAATGAAGTATGCATTCTGAGCCAGCTTGAAATTCCATGTGAGGCCATCCGGCGCGACGCTCCATGACGTAGCGAGGTCGCCGATGATCTTGGCATTGATATCATAGGTCAGCAGGGTGCTGTAGCAGGGCCATATGAGGTCAAACTCTGCAGACATTGTATACATGAAGGGACTCAATGTCGACACTGATCCTGTGAGGTCGACCATGCCGACGTTGAAAACCCTGCTACCATTGGCAGCGGCTGCGTCGCCTACCGGACTTACGCTCTTGCCCCCGATCTGGAGGACCGGCGCCGCGAGCATCACCAATGCGATCAACACGGTCACGATGACCGATATCCTTGTGACTTTCCCGAATTCTCTTGCCATTTTCGATTTCCCCCTAGTTCCCTTGCTTTCCTTCACGCCCCACTTGAGCTCGGTGTCGTGGATGGAATCGTTCGATTGACGATCGGCGCTCGAAAACCTCTCCCCGTACACTCCAAAGCCCTCATGAGGTATACGAAGACGCTAAGGCGCCTCCGCTATATACCCCTTTTGCTTCCCGGACCGCAGGTCAGTATACGTTATAGCGCGGTCCGAGAAGACATCGCGACAAGGGCGTCCATACGCCAAACTTGTACATCGTGACCGGAGGGAATCCCCGGTCGAGGAACCCTGCTCCGAGTCGGGTCGGGCCTCGATTCCTCACTACTACCGCTTTCTCAGCTTCGGGTTCATGATATCGTCGAGCGCGTACCCGAGAAGAGTGAATCCGAGCACGACCGCGACTATGCAGAGGCCGGGGACGATGATCCATCCCTGCAGGCCGATATGGAAGGCATCCTGATCGCCCGCGTTTGAGAGCATCGTGCCCCATGTGACCGTTCCGACCGGCCTTAGCCCAAGGAAGCTCAAAGTCGCTTCAGAGAGGATCGAGACCGCAACTGTCAGTATCGTGTTGGCGAAAACGAGCGGGAAGGCGTTCGGCATGATGTGGCGCCTGATGATGGCCATGTCCGATGCGCCTATCGCTTTCGCGCGCTCGACGAACTGGCGTTCCTTCAGGGACAGCACTTGAGCACGGACCATTCTTGCTGTAGTTGACCACCCCGTGAGCCCGATGATGAGGATGATGCCCGTAAGAGTGATCTCCTGGAGCATAGCCGCCACGACGATCATCAGCACGAGCCATGGGATGGAAAGCACGACGTCATTCGCACGCATGATCACTTCGTCCTTCCAGCCTCCTGCATAACCAGAATAGAGGCCAACGAGCGCTCCGAGCACGGATGCGATCACCGCCGAGATCACGCCCACTATCATCGAGGTCCTGGCCCCGTAGAGCAGCTCGCTGAAGATATCGTGGCCAAAGAAGTCTGTACCCAACCAGTGAAGGGGGGAGGGTTCTTGAAGCTGCCCGTAGGGACCTGGGTGAGTAAAATCGACCTTCTCCGGCGCAAAGAATGTACCGAAGGCTGCCATGGCGATGAAGAAGACGAGTATGAGCACGCCGGCCAGGCCCATCGAGTTGTGGAGCACCTGCGAAAGGATCTTCCTCCACTGCCTGAGCGCCAGCTTCATCTTCTCCTGCGTGGCCTCCGGGATGGTTCGTATCCTCCCAGTGACTGCGGCGTAAAGGGATGAGATCACGGCGATTATCGCCGCAACTATCACAATTCCCAGCCAATAAGTGGCCAGGATGTCGACGGGCTTCTCCTTTACTGTTATCACGACGATGTCGGTGGTGCGGTTGCCCTTGCCGTCGCTCACGTTGAGGGTAACATTGTAGATGCCTGGAATAACGAATTGGAAGGTGGCGTTCTCCACTTTGATTGTCCGATTCAAACCGCCATAGAAGAAAGTCCATGTGTAGTTCGTGATGTTCCCAGTCGACGAGCTACCATCGAACTCGACAATCGTTCTCTGCATGACGGTCTGGTCCGGACCTGCATTCGCCACCAGGCTGCCGTTGGCGACAGCGAGCAATTCGGCTCGAGAAGAATCGGGTCCGGGGGTCGGCCCCGCATCAGCCGCCGAGAGGGCCTCCACTTGGAGCATAAGGGCAACAAGGATGAACACGAGTAGGAAAGTGACCGCAAGATTCGCGGGATGCCTGTGATTTGGCCTTGGCGACGGCCCATCTCCATGACGGTGTCTGGAGCACGTTGCCGCACTTGCCCTCGACCCGGGCCCTGAACCTTCTTCTGGAACTTGTTCTGGCATCACAGGCCTCTCCTACCCAATCCTGATTCTGGGATCGGTGTACATCAGGACGATATCCGAGATGAAATTCGCTATTACAACCGCCACGCCACCGATGACGACTATGAACTGGAGGATGGGGAAATCAAGGTTGTTTATAGACTGGATCGTGCGATATCCGATACCTGGATAGTTGAAGATGTACTCGACTTGGTACGCACCGCCGATGATGAACGCAATGTCCATAGCGATCAAAGCGATCATTGGCGGCATGCCGACAGGAAGCGCGTGGTGCCTCAGCACCTGATAATCCGTGAGGCCCTTGGCACGGGCGGTCAGTATGAAATCTTCCGTCATGACATCTATCAGCGAGCTCCTCATGATGAGCGAAACTCCGGCAAGGCTGCCGATGGCGAGGACCGCCGATGGCAGAATGAGATACTTCAGCACGCTGAGGATCTGGGGCAGGGTCCCGTGGAAATTCCCGCCGAACCGATCTACATCCCAGTATCCACTAGGCGGTAACTGTGGCCACCACTGTACCCCAAGCGGATGCGTTGTGAACAGGATCTGAAGGAGCATGGCAAACCAGAATGTGGGCATGCCATAGAGGAACAGCGAGATTCCGGTCGCGCTGACGTCAAAGGCTCCACGACGGCGATAGGCGGAGTAGGCTCCGATCGCCATCCCGAGAGCGATCGTGAAGATTGTCGATACGCCAACAAGGAGCAAGGTCCATTTCATGTCAGATAAGATTATGTCTAGGACCTTTCTATCGGTCATCTTGTAAGAGATTCCCCAATCAAGGATCATCGTGTTCTTCATGTAGGTTACGTACTGCTCTGGAATACTGTCATTGAGGTGGAACTTGTTGATAAGATCGAACTTGATGGATTGGGGGAACTTGGGATCCTTTGGAACCATGTTCAAAATCGGATCTCCGGGCATGGCATGGATCAGGACGAAGTTGAGTGTCATGATGCCGAGAACAGTGATGAGCACGTTGATCATTCGCTTGGCAATGATCCAGCGGAAGGACCTTCTGGCCATCTACTGACTCCCCCCGAACCACATCACTTGCCCAACCCCTTTGAATCGATCTCCTTCTTGAGCCTCCATTCGTCGAACGTCATGCCCTGGTCCTCGATATGCTGGCGCTGGCGCCTGAGCAGGAAGACCCATCCGATGGAGCCGATTGGCATCATCATGAGCAAGGCCAAGCTGGTGTAGTCCCACCAATCCCAATTCTGGGTCGCAAATTGCGGTTTGACCGAAACTTGAATTGGCATCTTGGAGGTCAGGGTATGGTTGAAGTATCCGATCTTGTTGTCCGTCAGGACGATCGTCACTACGTAGTTCCCCTTCAATGCATACGAATGGTTCACGGAGACGGTGATATTCCCTTTCGCATCATAGTTCGTGAGGTTCATGTACAGCATAGGGCTGCCGTCGCCGAAGTCCCAGGTCAGCTCGAGAGCGTCGTGCTCTCGATCGGTCATCACGAGTCGGAACTTCACAGAATCGTTCGCAGCTGC
>CALMQK010000298.1 GCA_937872085.1 uncultured euryarchaeote | reverse complement strand
TGGGGACGAACCGAAGGGGCATGTTCGGACCAGTCGAGATCGTGGTCAGGCTAGGCGAATCCAACGCTACCCGGTAGAATGAGTACAGACCGTACGTCAGAGTCGGTACCTTACTGCCGGTTATCGGATACTCGGCGCTGTACGCGTTGTAGCCGATGACGAATGGGTACGACATCCGCACTTCGACATCACCGTACTTGATTTGCCTTCTTTCCCACCAGTTGTTCAATTCGAGGGTGTCGCTACGGTACGAGCCAGTCGAGGTCCTTGCCTTCGCATAGGACTCGAGCATATTGGACATCGTGAAATTGACATAATGTGTGCCACCTATCGCTATGTCCGCAGGCTGGTCTATCAGCGTCGGTTTCTCATGATTCGGCTTCAGCGCGGGCGCGATCATCACGAATCCGGATGCCACCATGATGGCCACCATCGCGACCGCGACGACCATCTTCCATGGCTTGTCCGATGGGCCCTTCGTCACGATACTTCTCTGAATCGTCGGGGCCCTAGTCGGTCTAACATCCGAATGTCCTGGGTCATACCCTCTATCAAACGAAGAATACTGCACTGTAGGCACCAAACCGTCCCCTTGCAATATTAGATGCCAATTTTGCTATAAGAACTATTCTTCCAGCTGGCCTTCCAGCCATCACATACAGCACGTTCACAAGTGGACATCATGACCCATGTTTCGAGCGGTCATGTCCGAGGAGAGACTTATCGGATTCCGAATGTCGAGGATGCGACCCGGAACGCCTCGCGTGGACCGAAATGCGTGTCCAGCTAGAGTGAATCGCAGACCGTGTCCCGTTTCTTCTTCAGGACGAGGATGTGGTCCTTCTCGATCCGGCTGTCGTTCCAGCGCGGGATGTCCAGATGACGGTTGATGACGTCGAACACGAAAGTCCTCTCGAGCTCGAACCCTGCGAGTTGCGCGATGCTTGCTATGATCTCGTAGGTCGGGATGCGGACCTTCCGGAAGGTATTCTCTCCGACTACGATGCAGTACCTCCCATTGCGCTTCAGGACCCGGTTCGTCTCGCATAGGTTTTTTCTCATCTCATCGAAGTACTTGTTAACGACAAATGCACTTTTCTTGTCCTTTGCACGGAGCTGGGCAAGGACGTCCTTGAGCCCTCCGATACGAGTGCGGGGTTCCCAGGATTGGTACTGCGGCAGATACGCCCGGGCCGTCCCGACGACGCGTCCATCCAGCTTCGCGGTCTCGGTGATCATGTCAAGCCAGAACATCTCCAGCTTGTGGACGCTGACATAGTGCACCGCGCTCGCGTACGGCGGGGATGTTACTGCAAGGTCGATGGTCCCATCGTCCAGATCGATGTCCCTGGCGTCGCGTCCGATGATCTTGACCTCTGGAGGGTCCCTGAACTTCTTCTTGACCTCCTCCGACAGATGCCACAGGTCGGCCGCATCCAGGAGCTTGTTCTTGACCGTGTTCTCGAACCGCGCTAACGCGTCATAGGAGGTCTTCCCCTGTTCATCGAGCTTCCTCTGAAAACTCGTGACCTCCGGGATCAGCGAATCGTTGTCGGAGTTCGATACCCTGCGAATGATCGATGAGAAGCATATCCTGAAGAAGTCCTGGTAGTTCCCCTTGCGCATCGCCCAGACGTTCTTCTTTATCCTTGCAAGCTCCGTGAGGACGTTCGGTCTGAACCAATGCTCCCGGTTCGGTATCTCAGGTATCCACTCCGTGCGGTCCTCGTCATCCTCCCGGATGTCCTCCAGCAATCTATCTCCCAGGCTCGACAGCACCTCCGGGTCGAGCGGAGTCGTCTTGACCTTCGCGATCAGTCTTGCCAGGGGATGGATGTCTATGCCGTAGCTGTTGCGACCGGATATGTACGACTCGAGGAGCGTGGTACCTGAGCCCATGAAAGGGTCGAGGACGTCGTTCCCGACCTCGGAATACGCTTCGAGGCAGTACCTGGGTATCTGCGGGATGAACTTGGCTGGGTATTTGTGGATCCCGTGAGTAGCGTAGCTCACTCGTTTTCCGATGTACTTCCTGAACTCACCCGAAAGGTCGAAAGCCTCGGGAGGAGGTTTCGTCCCGGTGGCGTGGTGCGAGGGCATGTTCTTCCGTTCTCTCCTCACCTGAGCGCCGAGACAGGCTCGAGACCGCCGCCCGACAGGAGCGTTTCCACAGCTCTCGGGACCTTGGCTATCTCCACCCTCAGCTGCTTCGCGGTATCCCTCTCCCTGATCGTGACCTTCCCGTCCTTCTTGCTTTCGTAGTCCACGGTTATGCAACACGGGGTGCCGATCTCGTCCATCCTGGCATAGCGCCTGCCGATGGACCCTGAATCATCGTAGTAGGCGGCCAGGCCGGCCTTCGTCAGCTCGTTGCATATGGCGCCTGCGATCTCGTCAAGGCCGTCCCTCGCCATCAACGGGAAGACGCCCGCCTTGATCGGAGCGACCAACCCCTTGAGCCTGAGGGTCACGTAGTCATCCTTCTGAGTGTACGCGTGGTCCAGGACTGAGAAGAGTATCCTATCGACTCCGTACGATGGCTCGATGACGTGCGGGACGAGCTTCCTGCCGGAGACCTTCTCCTTCTTGAGCACGACCTCGTAGCAGGATGACGGGACCGAACACATCTCGCCATCTACCTCGACGGTGACACCGTCCTTGCCCGCCACTGAGCCCACGTGAAGCTTGGAGAGCCCGTCCGCCACCTGCTTTGCCTTCCCCTTGAACAGAGGTCCTAGCGCTCCGAAGTTCGGCCTGACCACCTGCTGTTCTACCTCCTTGGGTTCATCGAACCGCTCGAAGGCCGTGAGATCAGCTCCTGAGTGTGAGATGTGGGCCTGGACATCGTAGCTCCCCCGGTCGGCGATCCCGACCAGCTCCGTCCATCCGTAGCCGATGTCCGCTTCTAGGTCCCAGCAGTCGGCGGCATAGTGCGCCATCTCCTTCTCGAGGTGCTGCCGGAACCTCAGTTTCGAGGCATCCAGACCGACATCGATGGCGAACTTGTATGTGAGCCAGATGAAGTATGCGAGTGCCTCGTTCGCGATGGTCTTGGCCTTGACCGCGTCTTCGAGGGTCATCTTCACGGGTTTGCCTTTGTTCGGCACCAGCTCGAGCACCTGTCCCTTCACGTCCTTGTACCGAGGCCATGATTTGTGGTCAGGGTGCAGGAACAGCTCGGCCTCCATCTGGGAGAACTCCCTCAGGCGAATCAGACCCTGCCTGGGGGATATCTCGTTCCTGAAGGCACGGCCTATCTGGACGGCACCGACCGGGAGCTTTTCCCTTCCGAACCTGTAGACCTGAGAGAAGTTCACGAACATCCCCTGGGCAGTTTCGGGACGCAGGTATGCCACCTTGCCCTTCCCAGCGCCAACGGACGTCCTGAACATGAGATTGAATCTCTTGGGGTCCGTGAGCTCACCTCCGCAGCTCGGGCATTTCACCTTGTTCTCCTTCAGCAGTCTGCCGAGCTGCTTCTCGTCGAGCGAGGCGGGTGCCTCATGAAGTCCCGTCACCAGATGATCTGCGCGGAAGGTCTCCCCACACTTGGTGCACTCGACATACATGTCGGAGAACGCGTCCGTGTGTCCCGAAGCCTTGAAGACCGCCTCGGGGGCGACTATCGGGCATGATATCTCGTGGAAGCCCTCTCCGAGCACGTACAGCGCCCTCCAGTGCTCCTCTATGTTCTTCTTCAATGCCGCGCCGAGCGGGCCGTAATCGTAGAGGCCAGCCAGCCCTCCGTAGATGTCGTAGGCCGGCCATAAGAACCCCCTGCGCTTGCAGAGGGAAAGCAACTCTTGTGGGTCCATTGACATCACTTTGCAAGCGTGGATACAATATCGACATCATAAATCATCGCAACGAGGTTGTCCTTCGAGTCCCGGATGGGCAGCTGCCCGAAGTCGTTCTTCCTCATGATCCTCGCCGCATCGCCGACAAGAGTCTTCCTGAAGACCGTCATTGGGTTCTTGATCATTATCTCCTTGACCGCGAGCTTGGGAAGGTCGACGCTCGATACCTCGTACCAGAGATTCATGACGTTCCTCAGCCCCTCCCAGGTCCAGTTGTCCTCGTCCTCGCCTATCCCCAGGTCGCTCATCACGACCGAGCGATCCATTATCGTCTGGTTGAAGATGTCCCTGTCCGTTAGTATCCCGACGAGCTTGGCATCGTCATCCAGCACAGGGAGTGCGGACGCCTTCGCCGCCCTGAATGTGGCCAGGGCCACCGAGAGTGGGGCGTTGTGATAGATCGGGATGCAAGGGGATCTCACGATTTCCTCCACCGTGATCTGAGGGTTGTCCTTCTCCACGACTATGAGCAGGTCCGTGGGCGTGAGGATGCCGACGAGCTTGTTCTTCTCCACGACAGGTAGATGGGTGAGGTTCCCTTCGGTGATGAGCTTGGCCGCGTCCTTGACAGATGCGTTCGGGCCCACCGTCGGGTAATCTCTTCTCATGACGAGCGCGAGCTGGTCCTCGTCGGGTTTAGAGAAGATGTCTTGCCTGCTCACGAATCCGACCAGTGTGCCGTCATCGGCCTTGACGACTGGCATGCCCGTGACGTTGTTCTTCACAAGCTTCTTCAGCACCTCTGTCCTGGAGCCTGGTAGCTCGGCGACGATGGGATTCTCGGTCATGACCTCCTTAACCTTCATCGCCTTGTCACCTCTTCTTGCTCCTGACCACCAGGACAGGGCACGGAGCATACCTTGTCACGCGCTCGGCAACGCTTCCCATGAACAGCTTCGAGAGCGCGGAGCGGCCCAGGGTGCCAATCACGACGAGGTCCATGTTCGTTGCCATCTCGACTATCTTCCGTGTCGGGGAGCCCTCGGCCACGATTGTCGTGACCTTGACGCCGAGCTGCTCTCCATCCTTCTTGACCTCTTCCACGGCACGCTTGCCTTCGTTCTCGAGGAGAGAGTACACGCTGACGATCGACGAATCAATCGGAAAACTGACGAACGATGTCTGGTCGATGACGTAGAGTGCCGTCACGTCGGCCCCGAGCACCTTCGCGAGATGAAGCCCTTGCGAAACGGCCTCCTTTGTGTATTCTGAGCCATCGGTTGCGATGAGTATCTTCTTTATGCCTTCCAACTCTCAGGCCTCCACACCTTTCCCCCACGTATGATTGCTTGCACGTTTTTCGAGCTTGCGGAAGTCACCATCTCGGACAGGGGATCGGCCCCCGCCACCGCCACGACCGAAAGATCGCTTCTGGTGCCTATTTCCGATGTTATCTTTGCCGTCGCATTTAATACTTTGCGCCCTCCGAAAGTCGCCAAGTTGACCGCTTCCAGTGGCGTTATGCCTCCCCTTCGTTTGCTCACTCTGAATGCCGCTTTGAGCTCCTCGATCATGTCCGGCCTGGCAATCATGCCATTGTCGGTCCCAAGAGCCACGTGGATGCCTGCATGCACGAGCCTGGTTATGACCGGTTCCAGCCCGAAGAACTCGTTGGACCGAGGACACACCACCACCGGGATCTCAGCGTCCGCACATCTCTCCAGGTCGCCATCAGTCGCCTTGACCATGTGGACCAGGAAATCTGGCTTGAGGTCCAGGACCTGGTCGATGTCTTCGTTGACGGCCTCGCTTGCGTGAACCGAGAAGACCTTTCCCGCTGCTTTTGCCTTCCCAGAGACGCGTTTTAGAAGATCGAATGGCCAGTCTCTGACAGCGCTCATCCCTATGCCGTCGCAAGATCCGAGAATCGCATCCAGCTCGTCCTCGGTTGCTTCTGCGCTTAAGGGTCTTCCCAACACCATGGCTCGGGGGGAAACGTCCACCATCGCTTCTGAGAGAGCGCGCACGCCCTCCAGACCCTCCTCACGATAATCCACGAAGTGAGATGTCCCGCTGGCGCTCATGAGAATCATGGCTTCCCTCATGGCGTCGATCTTCGCGCTACGCGACGCCGAGCGAAGAATGCGATGTTTGTAACCCGATGAGGGGGCGACGACCTCCTCCACGGAGCCCTTCGGCGCTGGATAAGCGAGTGAGTCGCCGATATGTGTGTGGGCGTTGATGAACGATGGGAGGACCAGAGCATTTGTCGATTCCGCTGGGGGGCTCCCTTCGCATACTTCCACGACCGCATCGTCTTGGATCCTCAGGAACCCCTTCATGACGCCTCCCGGAGTAAAGAGCCATCGGCCTAGGTAGCTTGAGTGCATTTCTTTCGGATGCCCATGGCGCACCGATTCCTAATAATTATGCCGCATAACGCGTGAGATAGTGCTTCCATGATGCGAATTCAGAGTTCGGGGATCCAGAATTATATATACAATATACTGATAAAATCTAAGAAAAAAGGATTGGGTCAAGAACGTTTATATCGAGGGAGAGGCTCAGGAAAAATACAGGACATCCGGAGGTACTCTGATGCCAGTCAAGGTCAACAAGGAAGAGTGTGTAGCGTGTGGTGCATGCGTGGACGCCTGCCCTGAGGGTGCGATCACTTGCGATGACGTAGCAGTAATCGACGTCAAGAAGTGCCTGGACTGCGGAGCATGCGTTGACGAATGCCCGAATAGTGCGATTTCCGTCGAGGAGAAGAAGTAGACACTTCTCCCGAACCTTTCTTCTCTCGATGAGCGGGCCGAGAGTCTCCCTGCCCGTCGCATCAAGTCGCCACAATTGAGAAATATCCATACGCGACTTCGACCGACGGTGCGTTCTTGAGTGTCATGATAATTGACGCCATAATCCTTCTTCTCGCGGCGTTCGTCCCTTCATTCATCTACCTCATATGGATCAGGAACACGGAGAGGTTCGGGCGTGAACCCTATGGCCGTCTCTTGAGGGTGTTTACGTACGGGGCGATTTTCTCCATCACCATTGCGCTTGTGGCGGAGCTCATCGCGACGAAGCTATTCAACGCGAACATCCAGAGGTTCTACGACATCTTCGGCAATAACCCGAACCTAGCATCCCTCGCACTAGCTATCGTCATAGCCCCATTAGTCGAGGAGCTCGCCAAGTCGATAGGCATGTTCAGGGTGAGGAAATTCATGTTCGAGATCGAGGACGGGCTGATATACGGAGCCGCAGCGGGGCTCGGCTTCGCGGCCACCGAGAACCTCCTCTACGAAGGCAGCGCTTTCTTCATCGGCGGACCTGGGGCTTTCATCCAGACAGCCGTTGTCCGGAGCCTTTCGTCCGCGCTACTCCATGGGAGCGCATCTGCCGTCGTCGGCCTCGGAATCGCCCGCAGCTTCCGGGAGGGGAAGAGCTGGCTTCCGTATTACATCGGGGGCGTGCTCATGCACGGCTCCTTCAATCTGTTCGCCTCGTTCGGCGATATATACTCCACCCAAGCTGGGGCTGCCTTTATTGGACTCATGGCGGCGTTCATTATCGCAATCGGAGGCATCTCGATCGTCAGATCGAAGATACGTGCCCTTGATATTCAATCCGCAAGGTCAGGGAGAAGATGAGGGCGAGCGGGCGTTCGACACCGTTCTCTCTCGAGCGATGAAAAGGATATCACGGTGAGATGGGTATCCGGATGTCGTGAAGTTCAGAGCATTCATTTCCGCAGACATAGTTCCTAGCGAGGCCCTCGTGAGCGTTCTGAGACGGCTGGCAAATTCGAGGGCCGACCTGAAAACGGTCAAGCCCGAGCTAATGCACCTGACCCTCAAATTCCTGGGCGATGCGGAAGAATCCGCGGTCGATGAAATCGTGATGCGGATAGTGAAGGCCACTGAGGGACTGCAACCTTTCAGAATCAGATTGAAGGGAATGGGAGCATTTCCCTCGATGTCGAACATAAGAGTCGTTTGGGTGGGAATAGAGGATGGAGGTCCTCTTGAACGGATTGCGGAGGAACTCGACGAATCGATGAGTGAGCTGGGGTTCGTGCGCGAGAAGAGAGGTTTCAGACCCCATCTTACCCTGGCGAGAACGAGGAGCGCGAGGAACATCGCCAACGTCCAGGAGATACTCGTGGAAAACGCCGCGACCGACTATGGCGAGTACACGGTGGACAGGGTGCTTCTGAAGAAGAGCGTGCTGACCCCGAACGGCCCGACCTATTCCACGGTGAGGGAACGCATCCTGGTACCGGCCCGATGACGCGCGGGCGGCACCCGTCCGACCCCCGCTGATACCGATCTGTCGAGCAGCTCGACCAGGTCGAGCACCTGCACTTCATTCTTCCCCTGCTGGCATTCTCGAAGGCTCTGGACACACCACGGACAGGCCGTGACCAGGACCTCGGCGTCGACGGCCTTCGCCGCAGCGATTCGTTCCTCTGCTATTGCGCTCGATAACTCTGGGAACGCACTCCTCACCCCTGATCCAGAACCGCAGCAGTCGCTGCTCGCTCGAGAGCGGCTCATCTCGACCGATCGCGCAACAGCAGAGAGGAGTTCCCTCGGCTCATCGTAGACCTCCTGCTCCCTACCGAGGTCGCACGGGTCATGATAGGTGGCGATCCCAAGCCCTTCAATGGGAGACAGCAGGGATCTGTCCAAGTGCTCATGGAGGAATTGGGATATGTGCTGAATCTTGATGCCCTTCTTCTTCGAAAGCTCGGCGAAGTAGTTCAGGGCTGATGAGCATCCGGGGCATGATGTGACCACGAGTCTAGCGCCTGCGTTCTCGAAATCCTTGAAGCATGCCTCGGCCTTTCCCTTCGCCAGGTCCTCGTGCCCGAGCTTGCGAACGGTCGAGCCGCAACACCTCTCGGCTTGGCCGAGGTAGGCTGGCTCGACCCCGCACGCTCTGATGAGCCTGGTCGCGGACTTCGCCAGCTCTGGAAAGAGAAGGGAGGTCGAACAGCCCGCGAAGTACAGCACCTCACCCTTGGCAAGAAGACCCAACCCATCGGCCCACTTCCCCTTCTGCTTCCTCGGGACCTGCCAGGGATTCTCATAGTTCCGAACGCTTGCCAGCAGCTGATGATGCTCCTCGAGCTCAGGCTTCTTGGCTTTGATTGCCGCATTCCGAGCGCTGATCACGCCTCTTCGAGTGTCGATTTTCGAGGGACAGACTTCCTTGCAAGCACCGCACGATGTGCAGAGATAGAGGCCGGCATCGATCGCCTCCTCGAGTTTCCCGGTCGAACCTGCGAGATACACCCCTTGACCGCCCATGTGCCCTGATGTGCCGAAGACCGGACCCAGTATGTCGTAAGTCGGGCAGTGCAGCAGGCACATCCCACATCCTATGCAGTACTGAGCTTCCTTGTCGGCGGCATACAGGCGTCCGTCGTCGACGAAGACTATGACGACCTCCTTCGGTCCGTGCATGCCCCGGTAGAGCTGTTTCTCGATGTCCGAGGTGTAGCTGGGCCCTGTGATGACGTTCAGGTAGGAACTGATTATCTTGCCCGTGGAGAGGTATGTCTGGAGCTTCGTGACGTTCACCGCGTCATCAAGTGTCGGGACGACTTTCTCGGGGGTCGTGATGACGATGTGCTTATCCGGGAGCATGGCGCACTTCGCCGCGTTGCCTTCGTTGTGAACGATCACGACGGCCCCCTCCTGAGCAGTGACGGCGTTCGCCCCAGTGATTCCCACCTTGGCCTTGCCCAGATAGGAGGCAATCTCCTCCCGCATGATCTCCGTCAGCTCCATCGGATCTTCGGAGACCTCATGGCCGAAGTGCTTCGCGAACAGGACGCTGATCTCCTTCCTGGTCAAGTGGCAGGCCGGACCTGTTGGATGGGCTGCCGCGCAACCCGCGAGCTGGATTATCCTATCGCCGAGGTCGGTCTCTATTACCTTCACGTTCTTCGACTCCAGGTGAGCGGCTAGGTGTATCTCCTTGGTCACGTTCGATTTAGACTTGACCACGATATCATAGCCCTTCAGCTCATGCTCGATCTGCTTCACGGCGGCCTCGGCAGTCTTCGCGATGATCACTCTGAAACCGTTCTCGCGGAGCGTGGATACGGCCTGCATGAATAATCGCTCGTCCCCGACGGATGCCTCCTTCAAGCTCCGCAGGCGCTCCTTCCGCTGCTCCAGATCGGGTATCCTTGCCGCGTTCTCCTTCTGCCTCGTCCGGATGGTCCTGAAGGATCTCCTCATCCCATCGAGCGAAGAGCGTTCCTCGACCGCCCTGCGCACCCGAGACCTCGCCGTTGAATCGATCATCGTGCCTCGACCACTAGATGAAAAACGAAATCTTCACGGTTGCATCGATTGGAGCTTGTCCCATTCGAGGACATGAGGAATGCCAGCCTTCTTCAGTATCTTGCTCAGCCGTTCAGTGACCCTGATAGTCTCCGCTGTCTTCGAATCGGCCCTGATGTAGAACTGCTTCTTGTCCGTCGTCACGGGGAAGACGAGCTTCATCCTGCCGCGCCGGTTGTAACCCTCCGGTTTCCTGTTCTTCTCGATGTCCATCATATTGAGCTTCATGAACATCTGGAGGATATCGTCCTCATCGGGCATCTGGTCCGTCTCCTCGAGGAAAACCGTCAGCAGCTCACTGAACACGGGTTGCAGGTCCTTGAATTTGAATTTCTCCTTGAAAATCACGTGGCCCGTCTCTGCTTTCATGTCGATCGTTCGGATTGGCTACCGCGTATTTAACAGTAATGCCAGCATCCAGTTTCGAGGAAGATTGGCACAAGTGATTTATCGACCATAGTCTATGGACGCAAGATGCCAAACGCCTTGACCATCGCTGGCTCCGATTCCGTAGGCGGGGCTGGGCTCCAAGCCGACATAAAGGCCTTTGAGGCCGTGGGGGTCCACTGCTGCTCGGTCGTCACGTGCGTGACCTCGCAGAACACCAGGAGGGTGTCGTCCATCTTCCCGCTGCCGCTCCGCACGATTGAGGATCAGATCGACTCGGTCCTCGAGGATGTCAAGCTAGATGCGGTGAAGACCGGGATGCTCTACAGTGGCGACATCGCGGAGCTCGTGGCGAAGAAGCTGAAGAGAGGGGTCGGACCGATAGTGGTCGATCCCGTCTTGGCGGCTTCGACCGGAGCTCTGCTCCACTCGACCGGTCTCGTCGAGGCCATCATCACCAAGATGATGCCCATCTGCACCCTGGTGACGCCGAACGCGCCCGAGGCTTCCAGGATGACCGGGATCGAGGTGAAGAACGAGAAGACCGCGAGGGAGGCCGGGTTCGAGATCCTGGAGATGGGACCAAAGGCCGTCCTGATAAAGGGCGGCCACCTCAAGGGGCCAGATGCGGCCGACTATCTCTTAATCGGGAATAAGGCCGTGAAGCTCGCGACCCCGAGGGCCGTGGGAGATACGCACGGGACCGGCTGCGCGCTCGCCTCGATGATCGCCGCCCATCTGGCCCTCGATCAGGGCATTGAGGAGTCTGTCAGGAACTCCAAGAGGATGATCTACAAGGCGATCATGTCGAGGGAGATCGTCGGGAAAGGCGTACCATGCGCGAACCCCCTAGCCGTCCTCAGAATCGATGCCAAGAAGGCCGATATGCTCGATGAGCTCGAACTCGCAGGAGGGGAGCTGGAGAAGCTCATGGATGGCGACCTTCTGCCTGAGGTGGGGTCGAACATGGCATATGCCGTTCCTGGGGCGCTGGAAGCCGATGAGATAGCTGCTTTCGACGGCAGGATAGTCCGGACGCGCAGGGGAGCGAGGATAGTCGGTCCCGCGAGATACGGGGCCTCGAAACACGTCGCTCGGATCATAGTGGCCGCATCCTGTCACGACCCTGGCATCCGTTGCGCCCTGAACCTGAAGTACTCAGAATCGAACCTCAAAGCGTGCAGGGAAGCGAAGCTGTCGATCGCATCCTTCCAACGCGCAAGGGAACCGAAAGGGGTCTCCTCGATGACCTGGGGAGTGCACATGGCGATCCGGAAAGCGGGCGGAGTCCCAGATGTCATATATGACAAAGGCGGTTTGGGAAAGGAGCCCATGATAAGGCTCCTCGGCACGACTCCAGAGGACGTGCTCACCAAACTCAAGCGCATCAAAGCGAAGCGATGAATGGGCGAGGAAAAGCCAATGAAGATCGCGATGTTCGCCGACTCCTATCACCCGACGGTAGATGGTGCTGTCGTGGCTATGGAGACCGCGTGCTCGGGTCTTGAGAAGAGGGGTCACGAGGTCGTAATACTCGCGCCTGACGTCAAGCCCAGGCCGCCGGCCAAGAGGACGGTCCATTACCTGCCTTCGACCGAATTCAAGATGTATCCAGGGTACCGGGTCGTCGTCTCGCCCTCAGACATGCTAGAATTCCTCAGGAAGGAGAAAGTGGACATCATACACTCGCACGGGCTCGCTTCGATGGCGATCCTGAGCTTGACTGCGTCCAGGGCTCTGAAGATCCCTCACCTCTTGACTTTCCACACGATGGCCCACGAAGCGATCAACCATTACTCCCCGGTCCCGATGCGCGAGGAGATCGCCAACCTTTTCGTCTGGTTGTATCTCCGGAACCTCCTGAAGAGGCCCGAGGTCGTCATAGCGCCATCGCAGCCGGTCAAGGACGAGCTCCTTGCGAACGGCGTGTGGATGAAGGCGTGCGAGGTGGTGCCCACCGGGGTCGACTGCTCGCGATTCACGCCCGAGAGGTACGACAAGAACTTCCTCAGCAGGTATGGACTGGGAGGAAAGAGGGTCATACTGCACGTGGGTAGGCTCTCGAAGGAGAAGAGGCTGGACATGGTCCTTGACGCGCTCGCGAAGCTTGCACCCGCGGAGCCAGACCTTGCGCTTCTCGTCATCGGGGCGGGACCTGCAGCGGGACACTTTCAGACCCTGGCGAAGAAGTTGGGAATCGACCATCGGGTCGTGTTCACTGGATTCCTCTCAGATGATGAGCTGCCAACGGCATACGCGAGTTGCGAGGCTCTTGTGATCGCCTCGACCTTCGAAACGCAGGGACTGGTCGTGCTCGAGGCACTGGCGTCAGGTACCCCGGTCGTGGGTATACGCTTCAGGGCCATCCCGGAGTTCATACAGGAGGGCAAGAACGGCTGCCTGTTCGATCCCGGCACCTGCGCGGATGCCATTCAGAGATGCCTCGCGAGGAGCGAGTCAATGATGATGAGCGCTGTTTCGTCTGCGAGAGATTACTCGGTCGAGTCGTGCACGATCAAGCTCGAGAAGGCGTATGCGAAGGCGGCTGAGATCGCATCCATGAACGGCTAGCGCTTGGCCGAGCCGTTACTGCACGCTGGGGACCCGGGGTCTGAGGAAAGTATTTCTATCGCAGCGACTGATGCGATCGGGAGGCAAGGATGGTCCTCTCCTACCCTGAGTTCTTCGTGATCTACGCATCGAGCCTCGTGCTAGCGACCGTCATTGGGCTTCTCGTACTAGTGGGCTGGAAGGACATCTGGCTCAGGAAGATCTTGCGGTCCGCAAGGTACAACGCAGTCTACCTCGCCATTCTGGCCGCGCTCCCGTTGTTGATCGAGTTACACGGCTTTCTGGAAGGCGGTCCCTCTGGGCCCGGCGAGACGGCAAATGAGGTCCGATACACGAGCTGGGTATTCGACCTCGGTGGAGATATCGTCAAGATTGTCCAGTCCTGGCTGAACTACGGCATAGTGACCGACTTCTTCATCATCATCTACGCATGGCTCTTCTACTTCCTCATCTACTTCGCGCCAGTCCTGCTGCTCGCCAGGGACGACAGGCTCACCCTGAGAAAGTACGCGATCGCATTCATCATCACCTATTGCATCCTGACGCTGTTCTACACCCTCTTCCCAGTGTCCGTCAGCTCGTCATACACGGAGACCGGCGTCGTCCCCATCCTGTATGTCAATACCTACTGGGGGAGGATGGTCACGAACATGGACCCGCTCAACAACGACTTTCCCAGCGGACACGTCAGCCTCTCGGTGACCGCATTCCTGATCTTCGCGACTGCTGGAACGACCTACAGGAGATTCTCCTATTTCCTTGGAGCAGCGACGGTCGCGACCGTGGTCGCCGTGCTTTGCCTCGGAATCCATTGGCCAGCGGACGTGCTTGCCGGGTTCCTCGTTGGCATCTTCGCCGCGGTCGCCGCCCGGAACGACAGGATACAGATGACCATAGATGGATGGGTCCGTGCGATTTCCGACTGGATACTCAAGCCTGCAGAAGAAGTGTCTAGGCCGAAGTGACCTCGATTATCGTCACTTCGAAGAACAGTTCCCTTCCGGCGATCTCGCCATTGTAACCAGCAGATGAGTCGCTCTTGCTGATCTGGAATGTCCCCGCCGTGGAGTTGAAACCTGAGACGACGAACGTCGAGCCATCGCTGTCCATACCCTTGACCCCGTAGACGTCTGCCTGCGAAACCCCGTGCTTCAACACGATCAAGCCATTGCCATCACTTGCCGACTGATCATAGCTTTCCACGGTGACTGGCCATCCACTCGGTTTCGCGAGATCGTTGGGATTCCCGAACGGGTACACGACCTGCCCGATGGTTGGGTCATTCCTGATGGCAACTTGGTGTAACACGACGCTCACCACCACGACGTCCCAGCCCCAGAAGGGATGTTTGTAGGATTGCCCCGGCACAGCGTCTGTGCCAAAGGTGTTTGTGAATTGCAGGTCGTTCATGAAATCGAGGACCGAGATCTGCTGGTGCACGTCTATCGGTCGGACATACTGCGACAACACGGGATACGCATCACCAGGTTTCACATCTATTGTCACCCGATCACCTTCATGAAGTCCGATGACGCCGAGTGCAAAACCCTTTATCGTCCCGCCTTGGCCGTAATTGCCAGCCGTCATGTTGAACGGTGCATAGCTAGCGTTGGATTTCGCGCTATACGTCAGGGACTTTGGGTAGAGAGCATTGTTGAGCCCGACGCTGAGTAGGCTCGTGTCGAAGACTCTACCGTCGGCAAATCGGCCGATATAGTTCATCATGACCTTGTCCCCGGCCTTTATCGCCGGTATGGTCAATGACTTGGTCGCTTGAGAATTGGTATAGACGACGAAACTGATGGCTCCGACCGATATGACGATCGCGGCGATCAGAAGAGCCATCACGATCCTTCCGGTGTCCCTCTTCTCTGTCGGTTTTGGCGGGCTCTCCATCTAAACTCCTGGGGCGCGGTTATAATATGGGCCGATATAAAGGTTATCGCCTGGAACATCGGCCAGCACTCGCGAAAAACCTTCAACCGCCCGAAACCGGGGGGAAGATCGCAACCTCGTCTCCATCAGAAAGGCGGACGCTTCCAGCAGGCGTTCGTCCTATGTTCATTCCGTTGACGAGTATCACCACGCTCTCGGGATCGACCTCTCTGCCAACGAGAATCCTGGCGAGGGCGGGATCGAACCTCAACTTCATCGATTCGATGAGCTCACCGAGATTCGACGCGTCGATGTCGCAGTCCGACCGGCCCGCTGCCTCCCGGACGGACGCAAACAGCCTCACCGAAACCCTAGCCATCGGCCTCCTTCAACCTGGAGGTGGGTAATAAAACGTGCGAACCGCCGAGGTTCCTCGCTTGTTTCTTTTGAGCAATAATCCGACGAATTCAATTGTGAGTTTACCGTTTTTGAACCAAGCATCAGGACCGAGAGGGGCTGGTCTCGGCATATCCCCTCGGAGCCTATCGAACGGACGGAACAACTCATATCAAGGAGAGCATTTCATAGACCCGACGCGTTACAGAATCAAGGAGATTGCACCGTTTGGCGAGGGCTGGCAGAGCAGACAAGGAAGAGACCATCAGGATAAAGGGCATGCACTGCGCGACATGCAGCGATACCGTCAGGGATGCCCTGCTGTCGGTCAAGGGCGTGAGGGACGCCAGGGTCAACCTCGCGACTCAGAAGGCCACATTCACCTACGACACATCGGTCGCGTCCATGAAGGATATCGAGAGCGCTGTCAGGGGCGCAGGGTACGAAGTCGCCAGGGACGAGACCACTCTTACCATAGGTGGTATGCACTGCGCTACATGTGCGCTGACGATCCAAGACGCGTTGACGGCTGTCCCAGGCGTGGCGGATGCGCGGGTCAACTTCGCACTGGGCAAAGCTACGATCGACTACGATTCGAACATCGCCTCCGAATCTGAACTCAGGAAGGCAGTCGAAGAGTCCGGGTACAAGGTCCTGGAAATCAAGGGGGTTATGGCAGAGAAGCTTGCCAGGCAGAAGGAGATCGGGGAGGCCTTCGGGTCGCTGGTGATCGCCGCCGTCCTGACCATTCCCATCGTCGTGATACTGATGACCTTCGATCTGTGGCCGAAAGGGCTCCTGTCCGAGGACATCCGGAACTACATCCTTCTGACCCTTGCGACTCCCGTCCAGTTCTATGCAGGCCTCAGGTACTATCGAGGAACCTATTGGGCGTTGAGGAACAGACGGGCGAACATGGACACGCTCGTGGTGATGGGCACGACTGCCGCTTGGCTCTACAGCTTCCTGGCGACGGTCGTTCCGAGCGCGCTCAGCTCGCACGATGTGTACTTCGACACGTCCGCATTGATCATAACGCTCGTCCTTGCAGGCAAGTATCTGGAGCTGAAGTCGAGGGGCGCCACCTCGGAGGCCATCGTGAAACTGATGAACCTCCAGCCGCCAGTGGCCATCACACTGAAGGACGGCGTCGAGACCGAGGTCGGGGTTGAAGAGCTGGCAGAAGGGGATGTCGTCCTGGTCAAGCCGGGAGAAAGGATCCCTGTGGATGGCGAAGTCGATGCAGGCACCTCAGCCGTGGATGAATCCCTGGTGACCGGGGAATCGGTGCCAAGAGAGAAGATGGTCGGTGACGCCGTCACCGGCGGGACCGTGAACATCGGTGGCCTGCTAAGGGTGAGGGCGACGCGGGTCGGAAGGAACACGACGCTGGCCCAGATCGTCAAGCTAGTCGAGGACGCCCAGAGCACGAAGGCGCCCATTGAGAGACTGGCCGACACAGTCTCGAGCTACTTCGTTCCTATCGTGATAGTCATCGCTCTCTTTACCCTGGGGTTCTGGTTCCTGCTAGGCGCTCAGGTCTTCAACGTGGAGAACCCGCTCACATTCTCTCTAACGGTATTCGTGGCGGTGCTGGTCATAGCGTGCCCGTGCGCCCTGGGCCTGGCAACACCGACTGCAATAGTGGTCGGGACGGGCCGCGGGGCCCAGATGGGCATCCTGATAAAGGATGCCACCGCGCTCGAGACCGCGCACAAGCTCACCACGATCATATTCGACAAGACCGGCACGCTGACGAGGGGGGAACCGAAGGTCGTCAGGCTCGTGCCCGCACCGGGAGTCACCGAGAACGACCTCATGTTCCGTGCAGCGAGTGTGGAGAAGGGGTCGGAGCATGTCCTCTCCCGAGCGATCATCGCAGCAGCCGAGTCCGCGGGGGTCGCCCTGGATACGCCGGAGTCTTCGAAGGTCATTCCAGGCGAGGGCGTCACGGCTTCCATCAAAGGAGAAGAGGTCGCCATCGGCAACGCACGCCTGATGGAGCGATTGAGGATCGACCTCGGTACGCTCAGAGAGACGATGAGCTCGATGGAGAGCGAAGGGATGACGGTGATGGCCTGCGCCGTGAGCTCCAGGCCCATTGGCCTCATAGGGGTTGCGGATACCATCAAACCTGAGGCCAAGGAGGCGTTGATGCGCCTGAGAAGCATGGACCTGAAGGTGGTCATGCTGACCGGAGATAACGAGCGAACGGCAAGGGCGATATCCCAACAGGCCGGGATTGACGATTTCAGGGCCGAGGTGCTCCCGGCAGACAAGGCGAATGTCGTCAAGGGCTTCCAGGAGAAGGGGGAGGTCGTGGCGATGGTGGGAGACGGGATAAACGACGCTCCCGCCCTGGCCCAGGCAGACATCGGGATAGCTCTCGGAACAGGAACGGACATCGCTTTGGAGTCCGGGAACATCGTGTTGGTCGGGGATGACCTCAGGGGTGTGGTCACGGCGATCAAGCTCAGCAAGAGGACCTTCGACAAGATAAGGCAGAACCTATTCTGGGCGCTCTTCTACAACACCGCCTCCATACCACTGGCCGCGGGCGTACTCTACCCGTTGATCCACGTGCTCCTGAACCCAGTGGTGGCGGCAGGTGCAATGGCCTTCAGCTCCGTCTCGGTCGTGACCAACGCTTCCCTGCTCCGGAGATTCAAGCCATGAAGAGGAGAGCCCTTGGCCTGCGCTGACCAAGGCCGGCAAGTGGCAGAAAAGGTTATCTGGGCGTTTTCGGATAACAACCTGTAGGCTAAAGGAGAGCGGACATGCTAAATGCGAGCCCCCGGGATGCCTGCCCCCCTCGAGACCGTCAGCTCGGTGCTCCCCCGTCGGATGTGGTCTAATGTTTGGAAAGAAACTCTCAAAGGGATTTCTCGTGGACTCGAGCGGCGGACTCGTCAAGGAATTCGTCTTCTCCCAGAAAGCGGATGTGGATTTCGCGCAGATCCAAAGTGCCCTTCAGGGAAAGAGCGACTTGGGTTCGCTGAGTCCGTTCCAGGTGGGGAAGTCCACCGCCACTGTGATCAAGGGAGACAAGCTGCATTTCATCGCCGTCGGCAAGGGCCTTGCGAATGAAGAGGACGTCGGATTCTTCAGGGCGATACTCAACTCGGTGGAGAGGAGCTTCGATTCCGACCTTCAAGAGAGGGCGAAGAAGACCATCGAGCTGGAGGAGCTGGCAAGGCTTGGGTTGGAGAACTCCAAGCAATCGTCACTCGCGCTCGAAAGCCATAGGAAGGACCTCGCTCAGGAAAGCGAGGAGATAGAGACGCTCAGGAAGGAGCTCGAGCACCTCAGGATAGAGACGGAGGGGTGGCAGAAGGAACTCGAGGAGTTCGAAGGGCAGGTCGACGATAGGCACGCTCAGATCAATGACAGGGTCAAGCTACTCCTGGAACGAGAACAAGGGTTGATCAAGAGCAAACAGGCATTCGAGGTTGCCTCGGACGCCAAACGGGAGCTAGGCAGGAAACTCCAGATCAGTGCCGCCGAATTGATGGCCCAGGCCGAAGCGGGATTCCTGAAGTTCCGGATGGAAGAATCGGAGCTTGCATCGAAGCAGGGGACACTCAACGCGGCCTTGAAGAAGTTCGAGGAGGATAAGACGCTCTGGAACAAGGAGATCGAACAGTCCAGGGAGAGCATCAAAGGCATGGAAGCTCAGCGGGAGGGACTCTCGAACTTGAGCAACGAGCTGGATGCCAGGCAGAGGAGCCTGACCGAGTTGACTTCGTCGACCGAGGCGGATAGAGCGAACATCCGGTCCGCAATCGAGCAGTTTGAGGAAGAGAAGAAGAACTTCGCGGTGGAACGGGACAAGGCGAACCAGAGCTTCGCGCAGATGCAGGCTGCGAACGATGGACGCGAGCAGAACCTCAAAGTGATCGAGGAGGACCTCAACAACAAGAGGCAACAGTACGAACTCGCCTTGGCCGAGCTGAAGCCCAGGCAGGACCTCATGGCAGCGAAGGCCGAGGATCTGAACTCACGAATCAATGAGCTCGTGGAACGGGAGAGGACGCTCGCGCAAGAGAATGCGGACCTCGAGAAGCGCCGGGCCGACGTTGACAGGAATGCGGAGATGCAGCAGAAGGAGATGTCGTCCATCCTTGGCAAAATCGGGATGGACAGCGAAGACCTAAGGAGCAGAGCCACCTCCCTTGACAGTCGCGAGCTCGCGATCAGGGAGATGGAATCCAAGACAAAGGACTCGGAGACGCGACTCGAGGTCATGCTCAGGGATCTGGACAAGAGTCAGAAGGACCTCGAGAGGAGAGAGACGGCCATTCGCGACTCCATCGCCACTCAGGAAGCGACTTTGCAGATGATCTCCGAGAAGGAAGCTGTTCAGGGTGAGAGGGAGAGAGCGATCCTTGCCAAGGAAGGAGCCCTTGCGGAGACGAAGGCAAAGGCCGAGGCCCAGAGAGATGAGCTGATGACTGCGAAGCAGGACCTCGAGCGAATCAACTCGGACATCATCCGCAAGGAAACGGTGCTTGCGGACGAGACGAGGAGCCTCAACGAGCGCGAGGAGAGGCTGCGGGAGGAGACCGAGAACCTAAGGCGACGGCAGGAGGGGCTCAAGTCCGGGGAGGAGAACCTGGATTCTCGCGTCGAGGCGTTGGCAGACAAGGATATGAGGATGCAGGAGGAGCTAGCGAAGTCGCGCGGCACGATCGGCGAAGAGATGGCCAGGCTCGAGGCCGAGAGGAATAACGTCGGGGGGAGATTCGCCGAGCTGGAGATGAAGGAGAAGAGCCTTGGCGAAAAGGAGGAAGCTCTGTCAAAGGCCCAGGGCGATCTGGACGCGCGGGAGCTTGGCTTCAAGGACAAGATCGAAGAGATGAACCGCCATCGTCAGAGCCTCGAATCGGAGATGGACAAGCTCGCCCAGGAGAAGCAGCAGGTCGAGCAGATGCATAGTCATCTCGATAAGAGGAAGAAAGTTATCGTGGAGCAGGTGGACAGCATCGCCGAGATAACGAAGAAGCTCGAGGAGCTTAGGGCGAAGTCGAGAAAGAGGGCCGAGGAAGCGGCCGCACAGGCGTCAACATCCACCGCGGGGGAGAACCCCCCTCGATGAGCCAGCCATCTAGGCGAGTGCTGGCCAACCCTTCTCAAGGCTCTTTGCCGCCCCCATCAATGTGCGCCTGAATAGGGGTCTGCTCTTGGCGTCGAGCTGAAGGTGCTTCGAGATGAAGGGCCTCACATCCTCGATTATGTCCACATGGGATTGGCGCTCGTAGCTTCTTATCATCCGACGGCAGAGGTCGAACTTGAGGGGAGTGAAGAGCGGGTCGGTATCGAGCATGGAAGCGGCCATCCTGCCTACATCCTCGAGAGGGTCGCCTATCGAAGAATCCTCCAGGTCCAGGCCGTAGATGTCCTCTCCGGAGAGTACGAAGTTGGACGGCACGGCATCGGACATGATCCAATATCGCCCGCCATCGCTGAGCCCCGCGTGGAAACGCGCCAGCCACTGGCCGATCCCCTCCGAGGCGGTAGCGCTGAACATCTGATTGATCAAGACATCGCATGTCTCGCCGGGTACGAATTCGCTGACGAGGTAGTCGCCGGACTTGGCGAGAGGGAGAGGGGTATCCAGGCGCGCGTTCCTGGCCCTCAGCAGAAGCTCGAATTCATTTCCGCACTTCCCGGTGAGGAACCTCTTGACCACCACGGGGCGGACGTTGGTCTCGATTATCCAAACGCGATTCTTCCTGCTCGGGACGAACCTTATCCGATCGATGAGGACCCTCTGGTTCAGCGCCCCCTTCAGGGCCTCCCACCCGAGGGGGTCGAGAGCGGTAAGGTCGGTCAACATGCAGAGCAAAGACGGGGTCTTCCGAATTAAAACCCTCTGTTGCGGGTATCATCCAACCCATGGGCAGTCTGCCAAATCATCTCCCTACCTCCAGGAGATCGAGTCCTCTCTCAGCCTATCCATGAGCTCTTTCGTTATCCGCAACGCCTCATCTGGGTTGTTCGCATGGAGTGCCTGCATCGCACTCTTCACCTGAAGGATATAGGGAGATATGTCGACGCCCAGGCCCTTCGCATCAGTGAGGTGGTTCCTCGCCTTCGCGATCTGAGACCTCACGAGGTCCGGGATGCTCGGCGAGACTATCTCCTCGGTCTGATGCGCGAGCGTGGACACGAGGTTCCAATCCCCGTCCCGGCAGGCCTCCCAGGCGCTACCTACCATCCTCCGCGCCTTCGAGGTGTCCGTCCCGAGGGAACTTATGTCAGAGATCAAGTGCTCGATCTCTTCCAGGAGCCTGGCTGAGCCCGTGAACCCCTTCAAGGCCTCCTGATAGAGCAGGTCCTTGGACACCGACTTCGTCCTGATCAGACTGAAGAGGTCGAACTTCTCCGGCCTTACCATGGGTTCGCGCTTCGCCGGTTTCTCGACGACCGGTCTCTCCTCCATCGACTCAGGCGTTGTCTGGCCTTCCGGTTGGACGTCCGCGAAGATCGCCCCGCAGAACGGACAGTACGGGTCCGACCCCTTCACGATCATATCGCACTCGGTGCACTGGAAGAGCGGAGAATCGTCCTCGGGGACAGATGTCGGATTGATCAACCTGGGAGAGAGCGTCGCGAACTTGCGCTGCTCGCTCATGCGCCTCTGCTCGATGGGGGAGACCCCGCCGGAGAGAGGGGTCGATGCGAGCTCCGCGGAACGGAGAATCCTCTGGAGCTTCCTGTGGTACCGGTCTTCCAGGGGATCTGCGCCCTCCGTCTTCTGCGCGCTCTTTCCTTGAGCAGTTGTTGGTGACATCCTAGTTCTCACTCAGCCTGTCCCGAATATCACGTGAAACGTTGTCTTGATAGCTATAAGAAACATATGATATGGCTATCACTCTTGGATAGAGCCCGCAGAGGGCGAGGGACAGATGGACGGCTCACTTCTTCTTGACCAATTCGAGGAACTGCCTCTCGTTCATGATCGTCTTGTCCATCGATCTTGCTTTCTCGTATTTCGACCCCGGTTCGCTGCCAACGACCACGTAGTCGACGGATTTCGAGACCGAGTCCGTGATCCTGCCCCCCAGTGACATCACCAGGGCCTGGGCCTCCGTGCGGGGCATGGATTCGAGCTCTCCCGTGAAGATGAAGACCTTCCCCTCCAGCGGTCCGCCTGTGGACCTCTTCCCCATTTCCATCTTGAGCCCGGCCTTGCGCAATTTCCCGATCAATTGCAGGTTCTGGGGGTTGTCCATGAATTCCCGGATGGCCTTGACGACGATCTGACCCACGCCCTCCGTTCTGGAGAGCTCCTCGACAGTGGCCCGATGGATCCTGTCCATGCTTTCCATCTTCTCAGCGAGGACTTGGGCCGTCGTCCTTCCGACATGCCTTATGCCCAGCGCGAACAACACACGGTCGAAATCGGCGTTCACACTACCTTTGATGGCCTCGATTATGTTGCTGGAGGTCTTCTCTGCGATTCGTTCCAGACCCATGAGGTCCTGCTGCTCGAGGGAATAGAGGTCGCCGACGTCCTTCACGAGTCCTTTGTCGACAAGCTGGTTCACGAGCGAGGGGCCGACCCCTTCGCAGTCCATCGCCTCCCGGGAGCACCAGTGTATGAGCCGTTCCTTCACCTGGGCGGGGCAGGATGCATTCACGCATCTCCGGACCGCCTCCCCCTCATCCCTTGTGGCCTTCGAACCACAGACCGGGCATGCGACCGGCATCTTGAACTCGCGCTCCTCCCCGGTCCTGCGCTCGACGATCGGCTTGACGACCTGTGGGATGACCTCTCCTGCCCTCTCGACCAGCACATAGTCCCCTATCCTCAACCCCTTGCGCGTGACCTCGTCCTCGTTGTGGAGGGTGGCAGAAGAGACCGTGACCCCTCCGATCCGGACGGGTTCGAGGACCGCGACCGGTGTGAGCGCTCCCGTCCGGCCGACGTGGACAGCGATGTCAAGGAGCTTCGTCGTCATCTGCTGGGGCGGATACTTGTAGGCAATCGCCCACCTCGGGTCCTTCGAGGTGAACCCCAGGCGCTGCTGCTGTTCGATCGAGTCGACCTTGATCACCACGCCGTCAACCTGGTATTCCAGCTCCTCCCTCTTGGTCCTCCACGAGTCTATGTGTTCGAGCACCTTCTCAATGGAATCGACCTTCCGGTTGTTGGGGTTCGTCCGCAGGCCCGACTCCTTCATCACTTCCAGGCACTTGTCCTGCGTAGGCGGCATCTGGTTCCCCGTTTCCATCCAGCTCAACGTGTACAGTATCGCATCGAGCGGGCGCGAGGCGGTCACCTTCGGGTCCAGTTGCCTGAGGGATCCGGCGGCCGCGTTCCTCGGATTTGCGAACAGCTGCTCGCCGGCCTCCTCTCTCTTGCGGTTGAGCTCCCTCAGTCCCTCCACTGGCATGTAGATCTCTCCGCGGACCTCCGCCGTCCTCAGAGTCCCCTTAGGGTTCAGCCTGAGGGGGATGCTCTTGATCGTCTTGATGTTCTGGGTGACGTCTTCTCCGACCTTGCCATCCCCTCGGGTCGCTCCTCGGACCAGCAGGCCGTTCTCGTAGACGATCGCGATGCCGAGGCCGTCGATCTTGGGCTCGATGACGTACTCTACCTTCTCGTCCCCCAGGAGTCTCCGGACCCGTGCATCCCACTCTCGGAGCTCCTCCTCAGAATAGGAATTGGCGAGGCTGAGCATCGCGACCTTGTGCTCGACCTGCGGGAACTCCTCCACGGGACCCCCAGAGACGCGCTGAGTCGGTGATTCGGGAAGTATCAAGTCGGGGTGGTTCTTCTCCAGCTCCTGGAGCTCTTTCACCAACTGATCGTATTCGTAATCCGAGATGACTGGGTTGTCCTCGATGTAGTACTTCTCGTCATGGTACCCTATCTGGTCGACCAGTTCACTCATCCGAGCCTTTGCTCGCTCATTCTCCCCGGCTATCCTCTCACCCCGTGAAGCCTCGCTGCGACGCCCTTCGCGCCCATGGTGTTCAAAACGTCCTTGTCCTCCAACCAACCACGCCGCGCTGTGATCACGCCGAACATCATGTTCTCCAGGTGGCTTATGTTGTGGGAATCGGTACCCACTGCAATCCCCACTCCGGCCTCTTTTGCGAGCCGACAATGAACGTCGCGTAGATCCAGCCTGTCCGGGAATGAGTTCAGTTCCATGAAAACCCCGGTCTCCTTTGCAGCGGCTAGGACCTTGCCGAAGTCCAGTTCGTAAGGCTCTCGCTGTCCGATCACCCGTCCGGTCGGATGGCCCAGTATGTCCATCATTCCCGACCCCATCGCCCTGATGATGCGCTCGCTCATCTCATCCTTGCTCATCTTGAACCTCGAATGAACTGACCCGATCACGACGTCCAGGTCCTTGAGGATCGAGTTCGGATAGTCCAGGGTGCCGTCCGCCTTGATGTCCACTTCGCTCCCGGTGAACAGCCTGATCTCGCCTCCAGCCTCGTCTTCCGCCTTCCGGACTGCATCAAGCTGCTTCCTGACCTTCTCAGGGGCCATGCCGTTCGCAATCTTCAGGCTCTGTGAGTGATCGGATATGCAGACATAGTCATATCCTCTCTTGATGGCGGCGGTCACTACCTCCTTGATGGTGCTCGAACCGTCGCTCCAGTTGGTGTGGACGTGCAGGTCCCCGCGGATGTGGTCGAGCTCCACCAGATCCGGCAGCTTCCCCTCCTTGGCGGCGTCCAGCTCGCCTCCGTTCTCCCTAATCTCAGGGGGCATGGCCGCCATGCCGAAGACCTTGTACACCTCCTCCTCGCTCGCGCCAGCTATCAGCTTCCCCGAATCCCTCTCGAACACTCCATACTCGCTGAGCTTGTAGCCCATGCGCACGCCGATCGAGCGAAGAGCCACATTGTGCTCCTTGGAACCAGTGAAGTATTGCAGCGCCGCGCCCCAGCTCTTGGTCGCCACGACTCGGGCATCGACCTGTAGGCCGCCCCTGAGGCGGACGCTGGACTTGGTCGGGCCGCTCATGACGACCTCGTCCACCTCTGGATATGATGTGAATGTCTTCGTCGCGACATCGGCGTCGTCGTGACCTACCAGTATGTCTATGTCCCCGATGGTCTCCTTACCCCGCCTCAGGCTGCCCGCGACGCTGACATGTTTGAGGATTCCTGAGGATCTCAGGTAGTCGACATAGGCCTTAGCCACCGGGTATGCCTCGCCCAGAAGCATCCTCCCGCCCCTGGACTCCAATATCCTGATGCCTTGGAGTATCCTTTCCTCGGTCTTCTCTCCGAAACCCTTCAGGTCGCGGAGCTTGTGATTCAGCAGAGCCTCCTTCAGATGTTCTATGTCGGTTATCCCCAGCTCTTTGTAGAGAGTCATGGCGGTCTTTGGACCGACCTCTGGCACGGATACTAGCTCCTTCAATCCTGACGGGACTTCTTTCCGCAGCCGGTCCAGATAGTCCAGCCTGCCCGTCGCCAGGATCTCTTCGACCTTCTTCACGATCGATTCGCCCACGCCCGGGACCTCTTTGAGCCTCCCGCTTTCTGAGACCTTCTGGATCGGTTCTTCCAGTTGCTCGAGGCTGCTTGCAGCTTTCCTATAGGCGACGGGTTTGAAAGCAACTCCCTGAAGCTCCAGCAGGTCGGCGACTTCGTAGAATATCCTCGCTACGTCGGCATTTTCCATATGGCCTCCTGGAACCCGCCTCGAATCCCCCATGGCGGCGATATATGTTTCCGTTGCAGATAGTGGTCGGATCTAGTCCAGGCTAGCCTTGAGCCTCGATCAAGAGACTTGGCGAGAGGGATAACGACGCGCAGGCCGCTTATACGTCCCTTCGAAGAATTGCCTGGCACAACTTAAGCGTCATCATTTTATACCACAATAGATATATTCATACCAATCGAGGTATGATTAGCTTGATTTCCCGCGAAGTATTACAGGTACTGGCCAAGAAGGGTCGAGTTGAAATCATTCGCACGCTTAGGGCCTTCCCGGACAATGACTTCTCAATCAATGAGCTTGCCAGGGTTGCCAAGGTTCCGACCATGACCGTCTGGCGAGGTGTAAAGGAACTCAAGGCGGCTGGCTTCATCAAGACCAGGAGGGTCGGGAACTCAGTAAGCGTCCGGATATCGGACGACAGGGAGAAGTTGAGGACCTTGCATCTGATTCCCGACACGGACCCTCAGAGGGCTGCCGCGGAACGATATGCCGACATACTCGGAAAGAATCACTGGCTCAAGGAATGCAGACTCTTTGGAAGCATCGGAAGGGGCGAGCATTCGCCCGGC
>CALMQK010000297.1 GCA_937872085.1 uncultured euryarchaeote | reverse complement strand
TTCATCGTCCTGATGCTGTTCTTCCTCCTGAAGGCATTCAAGGCCCAGGAATCGAGGAAGTGGGTCGAGAGCTGGGGCAGCTTCGCCAGCATCAAGGCCGGCTTGAAGGAGTACTTCAGGAGCACCAGGACCGCGATGCTGTATGCAGCCATGGCGGGCGTGGCCTACAGTGCCGTGATCATGACTTGGGTCGGGTTCGGCTACGTCACCGTTCTGGTGCTCATCTACTACGTGGTACAGGTGCTCCTCAACAAGGTGAAATCCCTCGATTCGATGAGCGTCACGATCATCGTCGCGGTCACTATGGGCGTCGGGTTCTTCCTGTCTTTCCCAGTCTACTTCTATCAGTCGTTGGTGGCGACGAGGTTCGACGTGCCATTTTACCTGTTCTTGGCATCGATCGTGTTTGGCGGGATATTCGTCGTCACTAGGGATCATCCATGGACGGTCACATTCCCTATGGTAGGCATCATCCTGGGTATCGCGGTCTTCGCGGTCAACCTGGTCAACCCAGCGCTGGTTCAGGCGATGCTCACCGGGGAAGGATATTTCTCCACGAGCAAGCTCTACTCTACGATCGCAGAAGCCAAGGCGCCTGTGTTCAGCGAGCTGGCACTCGGCTTCGGAATGATAACGTTCTTCATGTCCCTCATCGGCCTGGTCTGGGCGGTGATGAAGATCCCAAAGAACATATCTGCGCGGTATATCTTCATCACGGTGTGGCTGGTCGAAGCGATATTCATGGCAATGACATCGGCCAGATTCATGTTCAACGCCACGCCCGCATTCGCAATCGCGGCCGGATGGATCCTCATCATGGTGATCGACAAGCTCGATTTCAACACTATGAGGAAGACCATCGCAGGGGCGAGTGGCTCCTATCTGCACATAATGAGGAAGAACGTCAAGGTCCGCCATGTGATCGGCGCGTTGTTCCTCGCGTTCATGATAGTCCTGCCGAACGTGTGGTACAGCATCGACGCAGGCATCCCAGCTGAGACCAAGACGCACCTCGACAAAGAGATCTACCTGAGCCTGCCAAAGGTGCTACGCCCCTCTGGCTACGACGTGGCGAACGGGTCCAACTGGTATCTGGGGGCATTCGGATACTCGCTGCCTCTCCCGAAATTCTACTTCCCAGCGGCATGGTCATGGTTCGCGAGCCAGGATGCCAACATCACACCTGCGGCCTCGAAGCCGGCTTTCGTGGCGTGGTGGGACTACGGTTTCGAGGCCATAGATGCGGGCTTGCACCCCACAGTTGCAGACAACTTCCAAAACGGCTATCAGATAACCGGTAACGCGATAGTGGCTCAGAGCGAAGCAGACGCAGTCGCGGTGTTCGCCTACAGGATAATCCAGGTCGGCATGTCCAAGGGGGCCCCGCTCGAGACCAGTATCACCAGCATACTCGAGAAATACGGCGTCAACTCCACCCAGATGCACGACATCTTGTTCGGGCCTGCGGAGCCGGTCATCAAGACCGTCCTCTCCGACCGTGCTGTCTATGGACCAATGTCACCCGACCTGGGGGCCGTCAATGCGCGCATAGTCGCCGCGAGGGTCGCGCTTACGAGCATAGGGATGGACAATCTAGTCAGCCTGTACGGGGACCTCGTAGACCTCACGGGCTGGAACATCAGGTACTTCATGGTCGACTCAAGGATGTTCCCGAGCTCCGGTCAGAGCACGGGGATATTCTACGCGCCAGCGAAATTGGCGGACCGGCGCATGAAGGACAGCTCGCCAATAGATTTCTTTGATGTACAGGCCGTGACGAGCACTGGCCTCACGATAGCGATCGAGAACCTCACCTCGCAGGACACGGTCACAGATTACAAGCTCATCTACAAGGACATGTTCTACAACAGCATGTTCTACAGGGCCTTCTCCGGGTACACGGGCGTGGATGTCGGCCTGACGAACGATGGGATACCCGGCCTGTCGGGGTCCGTAAGCCGGTACCCGGCGATGCCTGGGTGGAACTTGACACATTTCATGCAGGTCTACAGGACCGCGTACTACAACCCGTTCCCAGCCGCTGAGATGTCGGGGCACAGAGATGACTGGAGGGCCATTAGCTATGATCAGGCAGTGGTGCTTAAGGCCGCGATCGATGCAGGCACCGCTACGGGCGTCGTGGATGACAGCGCGTACACCTTCTACGGTGCGGGAGCGAGCTTCCTCGAGTACTACAAGGGCGCATACGTGAACGGCACCCTCACCACCGAGCAGGGATATCCAGTAGGGGGCATACGTGTCACCATACAGGACAAGTACGGCATACCCCATGGGTCGATTTTCACGGACGCGAACGGACACTATTCACTCCTGGCCCCGCCCGGAACTGACACTCTGACCTTCTCGAGTGGCGACGCGAAGAACCCGACCCTCGTGGGCACCACCGAGATCAAGAAGATGACACTCAACATCACCGACAACCAGTCGATGAGGGTCCACGAGGACCTGAACAACGACGGCATATTGGACTACATCATCACGAAGGATTTCGCCATGAAGGGCACGTTAATCAGTGGGACGATATTCTGGGATGTCAATCTAGACCAGAATTACACGGAGGGAACGGACCAGCTTTTCGTGGGCAGCCAGACGGTCGCTCGGGAGCAGTTCACGAACCGGACTATTGATCTCAACACATCGGAGGGGGCATTTGAGCACGCGCTGCCTCCAGGGCGCTATGACTTCAACGTACTCGTCAACCACGCGGTCATGAGCATGGGTCAGAATGTGAGTGCCACGGCTGGTGGGCAAGCCACAGTCAAACTGCCGATAGCACCGGGCGCGGTCAAGGGCACGGCGCGTTACCCCAACGGGTCAGCCGCAGCGAACACCACGCTGAGGATGCTCGACCTTGACGTGAATTTCCCCTACAGCGCGACCACCAATTCGACTGGTGGATACTCCTTCGACCTTCTGATAGCGGGCAACTACAGCATGGGCGCGAACGCTTCTGGGAAGACGGTGTTCAACACATTCCTATCGGTCGAGCCGGGCAAGTCGGTCGAAAAGAACGTCACTGTATTCCAGTCGGCGAAGATAGATTACACCATACTCAACGGCGGTAAGCCCGTGGGATACGCGGCGTGGATGCTATCCGACATATACGATGCTTCCAATACAGTCTCGGGCATCGCCAATGAGTTCGGCCTTGTCGAGCTCAACGACGTCCCGAGGGGCCTGTGGAGCCTTTACGTGACATATCATTCAGGGACTGCGGACTACGCCGCGGCGACCCTTGTCGACACGCGGACAGCGGATTCGACGGCAAGCATCCTCTCGCTCCGGCCAGCAGTGAGGGTGAGTGCAGATGTCACGAACGAGAACAGAGGGTATGTCACGAAGGAGTACGTCAACTTCGAGATGCCCAACGGAGCCCGGATCTCAATCACGACTGGCCCGAACGGCAGGGTAACACCCATCCTGCCTCTAGGCACATACAATGTCACGATCACCAGCGTCCAGGACAGAGGGGTCTTCTCCGGAACCGCCACTGTGAGTGCACAGCGGACCGGCTTCTCGTTCGTCGTGTCCGGAGGAGCCAAGGTCGCGGGCACCCTGATGATGGTCAGGGACGCGATAGCGGGCATATCGTCAGAGGATATCGGCAGGCTTGGGAACATTGGGATCACCGACTCGTCCGGGAGAACATTCCTCGCGAAATCGGCCTTCGACGGTTCGTTCTCCATCATCGTTCCCACGAACGTCGCTCTCAAGGTCTCGCTCGGGAACCCAGGATACTCTCGATGGTCCACTACCGTCCAATTCGCCCAGGGCTCGACCGGTTACACTCTCATCGCCCGTCCGGACAACGTCACGGTCTCGGGAGTGGTGACCAACCAGAGCCTCGGCCTCAGAGGAGTCACAGTCGCGTTCCTTCCATCATCGTTCCTAGGAACACCGGTGTACGCTATCACGGGCCCGGGCGGGGTGTACTCGGCGAGCGTGCCATCTTCACAGTATAGTGTAGTCGTGAACCAGAACGCCGACCTCATGGGCGCGGAGAGGTACATGTCCAGCGCGCAGCAGAGGTTCCTGCCATCGGGCGTCGTTCAGGTGTTCGATATCCAGGCGGCCAAGAAGGTCGAGATGTTTGGGAGCATCGTCGGAGGACCCTCCGGCACGAAGCTCAACTTCCAGGGTCCGGAGCAGAAGACAATGAGCATCTCGACACTCAACTACTCGGTCTACATGCTTCCCGGGAAATACGACGTATACGCCACGAGCACGGCCACGGGCATCACCTACGCGAACGTCAGCTCCGTATCCTTGACCGCCACGTCGAGGCAGCACGATTTGGAACTGACGCGCGCGCACGCGCTCCAGGGAGTGGCGACGATAGCAACCAGCTCCGCGGACAAGACCGTCACCATACAGGCGACCGCGTCGTCGGGGGCCGTGGTCAAGACAACGTCGACGAGCCTGGGATTCTATTCGCTACAGCTGCCTTCCGGCAGTTACACTGTCAAGTACTCACGCGAGGACACCCTCGCCATGGGTGGGCGCAACCTGTTCGTCGAGTACTTCGCGCAGCAAAGCGTGACCATCGACACGAGCGATGTCACGCTGAGCCCCAGCCTTGCCATGCGTCTCGACAACGCGACGCTGTCGGGGACGGTCATCGGCCCCGCGGGTGTACCCGCGCAGGCCACTATCAGCCTGATACCGAACACGAACTTCGGCGATTCCATGAGCTTCACGACGGACCTGTATGGCGCTTTCAACCAATCGGTGCAGCCGGGCGACTACACGATCTACGTGACGAACCAAGTCGACAGGACTGCGGCCTTGTCGCGAGTCATCCTACTTAGGAAGGTGGAGACCCAGGGCGAGATCCCGCTCCTGGCTGCGAGCTACATGAACGTGAGGGCACAGGTAGCAGGTGCTGGCGCCCAGGTCATGTTCTCGCTCTCGAACAGCAGCATGAGGATGCAGATCCCGACCGATCCTCAGGGCGATATGCAGATACTGTTGCCGCCGGCGAACTACTCGCTCAGCGCGACCACATTCAGGACCGAGAACACGCTGAACATCACTTACTCGATCTCGAAGACGGTCAGTCTGGGTGATGTAGCCCTTTACGAGACGCTGGATTTCATCAGGGGGACCTCCCGATCGGTGGTCACGAGCTGGTCGCGCTCTCTCGAACAGACCGCGGCACCAGGTCAGGAGGTCAACTACGTCTTCACAGTCGAGAACACGGGGAACGTAGCAGACACCTACATAATCACCTTCATAGGTTCCGGATTCAACGTGAGTTTCTCGTCCTCCCGTGTGAACTTGGACTTCGGGGTGAACAACCAGACGACGATCGTCGCGCACGTGACGCCAACGATGGAAGTCGCCGCGGGCGAGCAGCTCGTCTCCACACTTGTCAGGTCGAACAACCTGGCCACATTGAGATCAAACCTCGCTCTGTACGTGAATGTGATGCCTGTCCACGGGGTCAAGATCACGAACCTGAACGCTGCTGAGGCCGTGACCTCCACGACCACTGTCACGAAGTTCAACGTTACCAACACGGGTAGCGTTACTGACACCTACATCCTGCAGATCTCCAATGAAGCCATCCTCGAGTCCCTTGGGTGGAAGGCCGTCATCGTGGACCCATCGGCAAGCGGCAACGTGACCACAAACGTGACGCTCCTGGCATTCTCATCGAGCATGTTCGAGGTCAAGTTCACGTCGACAAGGGCCGATGCGGACCCGACCGTTCACGCCATCGTGCTCGCCTATTTGAAGAACGCTTCCTATGTAAGCTCGAGCGGGCCGATCCCGGTGATATTGCCGGACATCGTCTTGCCCCCGGGTTCGCTCACGGCCACGGGCCCCAACATCGCGTACGAGTACGACATAATGCCGCTCTACACGGACATGGGGCTCCTCGTCGCCGTCGCAGTGCTCATGGCGATGTTCTTCATCCTGCGCAAGAAGAAGGGCTTCGGAGGTGCCAAGAAGTGAACGCCTTCAGAAGGCTTGTTCTGGCGGCACTCCTGGTCGCGTCGCTGGTCGCTCCTACGCTTGCATTCCTTCCGTCAGCGCCGAACGCGAGCGCCTACGGAGGCATAGAGGTGACGCTCCAGCATCCTGAGTTCGCGGGCCTGAACGAGACCGTTGAGTGCGTCATGACCATCAGCGGTGGGCCCGCACAGCCCGGAGGGAACTACTCCTACGGGGCGACGATAATAGGCAAGAACACGTCTGGATCGTCCATCAATCCCGCGTCAGGCCCGTCCCAGCAGAGCGGCGTCTTCAAGCTCAACATAACGATGCCCGAGGAGGCGCCACAGACGATAAAGATCAGGATCAACGCCACATCCACGAGCGCTACGGGCACGACATCCGATACGCTCCAGCGGGATTTCGAGATCAAGGTGGTCGTCCCGGTCGTCATGAAGGCCACCGTGGTCAACACGGGCCCGGTCCCGGTCTCCAACGTGACGGCCAGGTTCTTCGCGGATGGCACCCTGCTGTCCACGCAGACCTTCAACGTCTCGGCCAACGGGACCCAGAAACTGTCCTACAGCTGGACGTTCCTCAAGATCAAGAACGGCAAGCATGTCCTGACCATCACGGTCGACGACCCGAACAACATAGTGGAGTTCACGGACGGCAACAATGTCATCTCGAGGGACATCTGGATCGGCAAGCAGAGCAATGTGGCAGGGGCCGTGCTCAGCGGCGGTGTAGTTGTACTCGCGGTCCTCGTGTTCCTCATGTGGGTGCAGAAGCCCAAGAGAAAATCCAAGTCCAAGTCCAAGAAGTAGGGAGCCCGGATGTTCCGGGATAATCTCTAATACGGGGCGGAGTCATACTCGCGAAGCAACCGAGGGGCGAATGGCATGGCCGAGAACATCATGAACATAAACGATTCGACGTTTGAATCCACCGTGAGATCCAGCCCGAGGCTGGTCGTAGACTGCTGGGCGCCCTGGTGCGGTCCGTGCAGGATGCTCGGGCCGACGATCGAGGCGATGGCGAACGACTACAAGGGGAAGATAACATTCGCGAAGCTCGACACGGACGAGAGCCCCAAGACCGCGATGAGCCTCGGGATAAGCAGCATCCCGACCATCCTGTTCTTCAAGGACGGGAAGCAGGTCGAGCGGATGACCGGAGCGCACCCGAGACAGAACATCGAGGCCGTGATCAAGAAGCATTTTCCGGGCTAGCTCTTTCTCAGGACCTCCTCCAGCTTGTCCTGGAGGTTCCTCGCGCTCGTCGCGACCGCCACGTCTCCTCTGGTCTTCTCTAGCAGGCTCCTCGCGACGTCCTGCTTTCTCCTGATGGGCACGATCGCATCTGGCAGATCGAACCTTATGAGGGCGACGAATATGTCCTCCATCCTTTCTAGGAAGTAGTTCGCGCGCTCGGTCTTTCCCGCCTTGAGCTCGTCCAGACAGAACCTGCGCAGTTCCCCCACGCTGTCCCCTAGCCCAAGCAGGTATCCGGTGCTGGATACATCGAGGTCCTCTGGGGACGGCACATCGTCTCTCTCGAGTATGGATAACACGATGCTGACCTCCGAATACTCCTGGAACGCCGTCTCCACGTAGCCCGTGAACGCGATGTCCGGGTTGTTCTTGAGGAGGCTCGACAATCTGGATAGTTCGTCTTTCAGCTCCGCGAACTCCGCTGTTCCCTTCTGGCCGCTGTGCAGCCCTCTCAGGATAGTTCCCGAGAGGCGGACTATCACCCGCGAGGACTTCAGCGCGACCTCCCTTACCTGGTCCTTCTCCTCCAGCTCCGCCTCGATCTCCGAGATCACCTTCTCCAGGTTCTTCATGCGCTCATCCTCCTGATATGATTCATCCTCTGGACCTTCGCATCGAGCATGTCCTTCTTCGCGATGTCGTGACGGACGTGTATCTTGCCGGATACGTGTTTTACCCCGTTCTCCGCGATCCGCTCGGCTTCCTCGATCGGTCCAGCGAGTCCAACTACACCGACAGAGCGGGAGGTCGTCGTGTATATCTTCCCATTCTTCTCGTTGACGCTCGCGTAGTACAGGATCGCTCCTTCATCCGCGATGGCCGCCTCGTCCACCTTGATCTCCGTTCCCGACAGGGGTTTCGTGCCGTAGCCTTCGGGCACGACATACTTGCAGACCGAGGACTTCGCCTCGAACCGTACCAGGTTCTTCGAGACATTCCCATCTGCCATGCCTTCGCATATCTTCACGAAATCGCTCGTGAGCAGAGAGAGCACGTTCATGGCCTCGGGGTCCCCGAACCTCGCATTGAACTCGATCACCTTCGGTCCATGGGCTGTCAGCATGAATTGGCCGTACATGGTCCCTCTGTACTCTGAGCTCTCCCGTCTCAGGGCGGCAACGACCTCGTTCATGATCTCAACGGCGGTGTCGTACTCGTCCCTCCTCAGGAACGGCAGGAGCCCGTCCTGCTGGGAGTATGAGCCCATCCCGCCTGTGTTCGGTCCCTTGTCGCCCTCGTACGCCCGCTTGTGGTCCTGGACCGCGGGCATGGGGACGACCTTCCTCCCGTCGCAGAAGGCTTGGATCGTGAACTCCTCCCCGACTAGCTTCTCCTCGAGGACCACGCGCGCGCTTCCTCCGATCTTGTTGGAGAGGATCTCATCGGTGTAGGCAATGATGTCCTGTTTGTCCATCATGTGTTCACCAAAGACCTTGACCCCCTTTCCGCCCGTCAGGCCGATCGGCTTGACCACGATGTCCGTTCCGAGCTCATCGAGTGCGCGCCCCACCTCTTCCCGGGAATCAGCTATCTTGAACCTGACTGCTCCCTTCACCTTGTGCTTGGAGAGCAGCTCACGCATGAAACTCTTTGACGTCTCCAGCCTAGCCGCCGCTTTCGAGGGGCTCGCAGTGGCGATCCGTGCGGTGATCAGGGCATCCGCCAGCCCCGCCTCGAGAGGTGCCTCGGGGCCGATGACCGCAAGGTCCACTCGCTTCGCCTTTGCGAATTGGACGACTCTGGCGATGTCCGTCTCTTCGGTCAACAAGAGCTCTCTCGCAGTGCGAGCGATCCCCGGGTTCATGTTCTTCAAGCACGCGAAGATCTCAGCACCTGAGCGCGCGAGCGCCGTGACTATCGCGTGCTCCCTTGCTCCTCCCCCGACGGCCAGTACTCTCATCTTATGCTACCGCTCGGGTCATAAAGTTCAGGTCTTAAGAAGATTGGCCAAGGGGCCGCTTCCGGTGCCGTCATGTCTGCAAATCTTTTAAGACGAATAACCCTATCCACTTGACCGATGACCTATCCTGGCCCAGTCGGGAAGATTCTGGAATCCGCCGGCGCAGAGGTCGGTGATGTCGTCGAGGTCCGTAGGGGAAAGGAAGTCTACAGTGGCATCCTGATGCCTCATCACGATTTCAGCAATCCATCCATAATCACTCTCAAACTAGCGAATGGATACAACATCGGGGTGCGTGCAGACGAGGACTCCAAGATCAAGATCGTCTCGAAGAAGGAAGCCAAGGAGCATGCGAAACGGTCGTTGCCCAGCACCCCGTCCAAGAAGGACGTCGCAGTCATCAGCACGGGCGGGACCATCGCTTCCTACGTGGACTATCGGACCGGAGCGGTCCATCCCGCGATATCCGCTGAGGAGCTCGTGTTCTCGGTCCCAGAGCTGATGGATCTCTGCAACGTGCGTGCCAAGGTCCTCTACTCGATCCTGAGCGAGAACATGAAGGTCGCCCACTGGCAGGGCTTGGCCAGGGCGGTGGCCGACGAGCTCAACTCCGGGGCGGTGGGGGTGATCGTCCCTCACGGGACGGACACGCTCGGATTCACTTCTGCCGCGCTGTCCTTCATGTTGCGCAATCTGACGGGACCCGTGGTCTGCGTGGGTGCTCAGAGGTCCTCGGACAGGCCGTCATCCGACGCCATCATGAACCTCCTCGCGGCGACCAGGCTATGCGTGGAGGGGGACCTTGGAGAGGTCGTGGTACTGATGCACGGCGAGACATCGGACTCCTACTGCCTCGCCCACAGGGGCACGAAGGTCAGGAAGATGCACTCCTCGCGAAGGGATGCGTTCAAGAGCATCAACGCCGACCCAGTCGCCAAGATAGAGGGCACCGAGATCACTTTCATGTCTCAACATACTCGAAGGTCCCCGGGGCCGGTGGAGTTGCACGACAAGATCGACGGGAATGCGAGCATGTTGCACTTCTATCCAGGTTTCGAGGCCGAGCATTTCGACATGATAGCTGGTAAGGTCAAAGGGGTAGTGATCGCAGGGACCGGCCTCGGCCATGTCTCCGAGGAGATCGTCGGTTCCATCAGGAGGGCTGTCAAGGACGGGGTTCACGTATTCATCACCACTCAATGCCTTCACGGCGCCGTCAATCTCAACGTGTACTCCACTGGCCGGGACATGCTCACGGCAGGAGCCGTCCCGATCGGCGACATGCTCCCGGAGACGGCATACGTCAAGCTGATGTGGGCCATGGGTCAGACAAAGGACCCCGCGGAAGTCCGCAAGATCATGATGACGAACGTCGCGGGTGAGTTAAGTGACAGGAGGCTGGTGTGACTTGGATTACCGGTCGCTCGGGCTCAAGGTAGGCATCGAGATACATCAGCAGCTCAGCACGGGAAAGCTGTTCTGCGAGTGCGAGTCGGAGTTCTCCGATGAGCATCACAAGGAGTTCGTCAGAAGGCTGAGGCCGACCCAGAGCGAGATGGGGGAGATGGACAAGGCCGCCCTGGAGCAGTCCGAGCGCAAGCTGCAGTTCAGGTACCAGACGGTCCCCTGCTCCTGCCTGGTGGAGGCGGACGAGGAGCCCCCCCATGGTGCCAACCCGCGCGCGGTAGAGACGTCGCTCGAGATGGCGAAGTTGCTCGGGATGACCCCGGTGGACGAGGTCCATTTCATGCGGAAGATCGTGGTAGATGGTTCCAACACGGGAGGTTTCCAGAGGACGGCTCTGGTCGCCATGGACGGGAAGATCGAAGTGGGAGGCAAGAGCATAGTCGTCAGGACTCTCTGCCTCGAGGAGGACGCAGCTAGGAAGATGGCGGAGCAGAATTCGGAAGTGCTGTTCCGCCTTGACCGGCTGGGCATCCCTTTGATCGAGATGGCGACCGACCCGGACATCACGACTCCTGAAGAGGCCAGACTCGTCGCCGAGAAGCTCGGGGCCCTGCTGAGGGCGACCAAGAAGGTCAGGCGAGGGATCGGGACGATCAGGGAGGACGTCAACATATCCATCGCGGGCGGTGCGAGAGTGGAGATCAAGGGCGCGCAGGATCTCCGTCTGCTGCACGTGTATGTCGAGGAAGAAGCGAAGCGTCAGCTCGCTCTCCTGGACGTCAAGAAGGTCCTGAGAGATAGGGGGGCGAAGAGGGTCAACCCTGAGATCAAGGACCTCTCTGCGCTGTTCAGGGACACGCACTGCAAGGTGCTGAAGAAAGCCCTCGATGAGAAGGGCAAGATACTGGCTGTCAGGCTTGAGAAGTTCAAGGGAGTGCTCGGTCCGACTGAGGCCGGCGTGAAGCGTGTGGGATCCGAGATGGCCTCACACGCGCGCGTCACCGGTGTCAAAGGACTCTTCCATTCAGACGAGCTGCCAGGTTACGGCGTGACGGTCGCCGAGGTCGAGGACGTGACTTCCGCCCTCGGTGTCGAGCCCGGGGATGCGTTCGTCCTCATCGCGGACCAGGAAGACCGCTCACGAGCGGCGTTCTCGAAGGTTGTTGAGAGGGCGAACGCCGCCATCGAAGGGGTACCAGAGGAGACCCGAGACCCCCTTCCGGACGGACAGTCAGTCTACAGCAGGCCCTTGCCAGGAAAGGCTAGGATGTATCCGGAGACGGACGTCCCGCCCATAAGGATCGACGAGAAGCTGCTGGAGAGCATCGAGCTGAACCTGCCCGAGGTGCCTGAGGTGAAGACGGGCAGGTTCGTCAAGCAGTTCGGTATCAGCAAGGAGCAGGCGGAGTCGCTCGTCAAGAGCGGCTACGAGGACGAATTCGAACTCCTAGCTTCGCAGTTCGGCAACTCGCAGGTCGTCGCCCGGATATATCTGAATGACTTCCCCGAGCTGGAGAAGCTTGGACACGACCCTTCTGGGATAAGCCTCGACACCATGAGGGTGCTGCTCGACTCGCTGAAGGGCGGCAGGTTCGCAAAGGAGGCGGTTCCCCAGATACTGGGTTCGGTGCTCGAGAACGGTCAAACGGTCGAGGGCGCGATCGAGACTCTGGGCGTGGAGACGGTCGACCTGGAGTCCGTGAAGGAAGTGTGCGAACGGATCGTCCAGCAGCGGATGAAGTTCATCCTTGAGAAGGGAGAAGCGAGCCTCGGGCCCGTGATGGGCATAGCGATGAAGGAGCTCAGAGGGCGAGTGGACGGGAAGGTCCTCAGCGAGGTTTTGAGCGAGAAGATCCGACAGCTCCTGAAGCAGGCGGGTTCTCAGACAGGACATTGAGGAATCTCCTGCAATACTCCAGGGCGGCGCCCTTGTCGTTGTCTTTGGAGGCTAGGAAGCTCCGGCAGAGCTCGTCGAGGTCTTCGGGATTGTTGTATTTCCTGATCTTGGTCATCTGGCCGGCTCCTGGCGCGCGCGGGACACACGAAATATGACCCTTGGCTAATAAGTTTTCCCGCATGGGGTACTGTCAAGTTATCGGGTGGTGGGTTCCTCTCGACCATGCAGGCTACATGTAATCGACATGGCAAGTACTCCCTCTGCCGCTGATGCCTGGATGCTGGTCAAGGGCGTTGCCTTCCCTCTTGCTTCGGGCCTTCCTCCAGAGGCGATCTTGCTACTCCAGGAGTTCAGATTGGCAGTGAACAAGGCGGTTCGCGCATCCCTCGATGCGCGCGTCTCGTCGAGGA
>CALMQK010000296.1 GCA_937872085.1 uncultured euryarchaeote | reverse complement strand
ATTGCGGGCGAATTCCCTGATCCGTGGACAATGAGGAACGTCGAGGTCATCTCAGCCATCATTGGGGCGGCGATTGCTTCCCGGAATCAGAAGTGAGGAACTGCCTTCGGCCAGGTCACGGTGACAAGGCACTACATGCCACGTTTCTGTGACGCGCGAGGCCCCAGGAAACCATATCATTCCGGTAGATCCAATATCTCCGTATCTATGTTGCCGCCAGACACAACGACAACGACCTTCTCGCCCTTCTTGAACCGTACCTTGTGCTGAAGTATCGCCGCCGGGCCCACTGCAGCAGAACCCTCGATGACCTGACGCTCGTTCTTGAGTATCCAAAGGATAGTGCTCTTCAATTCCTTCTCCTCGGCCAATACGACGTCGTCGAAGTACTTCAGAGCAAGGTCAAGGTTAAGTTGCGTGATCCCGCCTGCCAGTCCCTCAGCGATCGTTGGCGGGACCGGTACATCCACTAGCTTCCCGGCTTTGAAACACTCATACATCGTCCTGGCGGCAGTTGACTGGGCGCCGATGATCCTGACATCCGGGTTGACTGCTTTTGCCCAGACGGCAATGCCTGTGGCAAGACCGCCTCCCCCGACCGGGATCACATAGGTGTCGACATCGGGCAGTTCCTCCGAGACCTCGATCCCGATCGTTCCATGCCCTGCGAATGTGTCGTAATCATCCGTTCCGGACACATACGTCTTATCGCTCGTCTTGACGAGCCCCTGGCAGTGCGCGAACGCTTCGTCGAAGTACCTGCCGTGGAGCACAACCTCCGCGCCGTAAGACCTGCACTTCTCGACCTTGACCTTCGGTGTGGTCGCTGGAACACAGATCGTGGCCTTGATGCCCATGGCCTGTGCCGACATCGCAACCCCGAGTGCCCAGTTGCCGGCTGAGGTCGTAATGACGCCCTTTATCCTCTCGTCCGGAGCTAGCAGGCTCATCCTGTAGACCGCCCCCCTCAGTTTGTACGCGCCAGTCTTTTGTAGGTTCTCCCACTTCATGTAGACTTCAGCCCCGCTGATCTCGCTCAGCGCCTTCGAACGAGTGAGCGGGGTCCTCGTCACGACGCCCTGCTGCACCTTTCTCGCCTTCAGAACATCGACTGCGGTTATTGTCATAGGACTCGGCTCCGGCCTGATGAACCCCTGATGCAGGAGCTCGTATTTTTCTTCAGCGCCCCTCATGAGACTTTGTGAGAACGAAAGAAAGAAAAACATCCTCCACGGTGAGGCGGCCGACGGAGTTGAGGAATAGGCCCGTAATGGAACATCTAGCCCTGCAGGGGCTGAAATTCCGACCATTCGAGGGAGGAGCAGATTACGACGCCATAGGTGAGCTGCTCGGGAAGAGCTTGGAAGCCGACCACGTCGAATCGACGGTGACCGCTGAAGATTACCGGCGAAAGGACGAGGATCCGATCAACCAAGACCCGTACAAGGATCGGCTGATTGGAGAGACTGAGGGGGAGATGGTCGGGTTTTGCGAGGTCTCCTGGGATCAAATGACGAAAGGTCCCCGTCTCTACAGGCACATCTCCCATGTGGTCCCTGAGCTGCGCCACACAGGCATTCGATTAGCGCTCCTCAAATGGAGCGAAGCCCGCCTCAGCGAAATTGCCCATACTCACCCAGACGAGCTGGATAAGATGTACTCTACATGGGCGAACGATGTGGAGAACGACTGGAAATCCTTGGTGATTCGCGAGGGATACAAACCCGACCTTCACGCGTTTGAGATGGTACGGCCTGATCTGGAGAACTTGCCTGAAGTGATCCTGCCTGTGGGCGTCGAAGTCCGGCCTGTCCGGCCATCGGACGTGCGCGCTGTGTGGCAGCTCACCAAGGAGGCGATGAGAGATGAGAGCGACTATTCAGAAGAGGATTACGACGAGGCGCACTTTGAGGCGTACCTGAAGCGGCCTAGCTGCGATCCAAACCTCTGGGCCGTCGCCTGGGCAGGGGATGAACCTGTCGGCGTCGTGAGGCCTCACATCAACGATGACGAGAACAGACAATACAACAGAAAAAGAGGTCACACGGAGAGCATCGCTGTCGCCCGCGGATGGCGAAAGAAAGGAATCGCCAGCGCGCTCATCGCGCTGAGTCTGAGAACTTTGCGTGACTGCGGGATGACCTCGGCTACCATGGACGTGGACGCCCACAACCCAAGCGGGGCGCTCAGGGTCTACCAGAGCCTGGGATTCGAGATGGCGAAGAGCTTCACATTCTACCAGAAACCCTTAGAGAGAGACATCAGAACAGGATCGAGAGGCACGTGACTGCTCCGTCACATTTCTCGAACTCGCCCACGTCAACCGGGATGACATCGAACCCAGAGGCCTTGACCAACGCTGCACTCTTGGGCATCCCCGCAGGCATCAGTACGGTGCTGCCCACGGTTAGGGTGTCCGCGGCGTACGCCTCCTCATCCGGAACGGTGATGACCCTGAGCCCGGTTAGAGCAGGATGTTTCGAGAACCGTCTGGACGCGATCACGGTATCACCATTGAGGCAGGTCACGTAGCTCTTGAGGTGCATGATGCTGGGGTCATCGATCGTGTCCACCTTGACCTCTAGCCAGTCGCTCATCTGCCGGATGCCTTCAAGGTTCGTCCTCTGGCTGAGTCCGGATATCAACCGGCTCGGGAGATGGACCACATCACCTCCTTCGACGGTCGCGGGGGCCGACGCCCGCTGCATCTCAAGGTATCCGCTCAGTACCTTCTCGACCGGACCTTCCTCTCCTCTCCTGCTCTCTGCGCCCATCCGGCAAATGAGGGCGCGCTTTCCGTGCACGACCGCGTTGTCCTCCACGAAACATGCATCTGGATGGAGATCGTCTGGTTGGATGGTGATGACGTCGAGACCAAGGTCGCTGAGGGTCCTGCGATAGATAGCGTGCTGGCTCTTTGCCTTGGCAAGATTCACCGTGTGCCTCATAGGATGGCATGAGAGGCATTTCGTGAAGGTCTTTCCAGGTTCGCGTACCAAGGCGTGCTTTGGTGACATTGAATCCCTACCGATGCTGAATGCGCGTACTGGAAATGGGCATGAGCGATATAGCATTTCGTCCCGGGGTGAGCGCAATCAAGTCGTCCCCGGGTTCGGTCTGAACAGACCGTGTGAAACCACTCAAACCCTTTTCGCTCGTGGTTTCACTTGGAGCTGGAGATGGCAGAGTCGATGCTGACCGTCGATACTTCGATCTCGCTAGGCTGAGGCGCACTGACCTCCATCCACTCGCGCACGCGTAGCACGATGAAGAGTCCCGGGACGATCAGCAGGGCATAGCTGCTCTTGATCGAGACCAGCGAGAATGCGATCGAGACGAGCGCGATCCTGTCATAAAGGCTCCTGAGTTTCAGGGACACGATCAAAGCTGCGACGATGGCGCCGACCGCAATGTAGGCAAAGTATGGGCTTCCCATCGCGAGCTCCGCCAGGGCCGTCCCCCCGACCGATGTGCCTGCCCGGGACGTAGTGCTCATGTGGAAGAAGACGGCTGAGTTGAGCACATTCGATACTCCGAACGGGACCATCACGAGCACGCCTATGGCTGCCGATGCCGCGCCTGCCATCACAAGCCTCACGGTCTCTTCAAAGCGGCGCAGGCGCAGTTGCTCGCCGACAAGCCACAAAACGAGCACAATGAACGGCACCACGGCGTAGGCCTTTGTGAGGACCGCGAGGCCCATGATGATGATGGACACAATGCCCGCTCTATCACTTCTCAGCTTCTTGAGGGCATAGATAGACGCGACCATCAACAGGGTCGTGAGGGCGGCGTTATCAAAGGAGTAGAAGAGCATGCATATCCCCGCGAAGGGGACGTAACCTCTCAGCTTTATCGGCACAAACCCGTAGAAAGCCGCAAACGCGACGCTCCATAGCATTAAGTTCGACACGACGAACCACAGCGGAGAGCCGAGGAAACCCAGTGCGCGATGCATGCCAGCATAGACCATCAGGTCCACAGGAAGATAGTTGTACGTTCCGAAGTCGACCTTCGTATCGACCGTGTACTGGGTATCGAACCTAGGGATGATCTTGTCCACGTAGGGGTTGCCACCTTGGCTGACATCAATTACCCCGGCATCCACTGCCTCGGGGATGTCGTGGGCTGCGGAAAACTGATCGAACCAGATGACATACGAGGCGGCTAGGAGGAGGAAGACCGCCCAGACTACGATTGGCACGAACGCGCGTCCGTGCTTCTTGAGCGAACCAGTGAAACCAGCAAGGGATTTACGTTTCACGATTCCGATGAGCCAAACGGCCACCATGAAGAACAGAAAACCGTTGAATAGCAGATCAAACACTAGCGATCCTCCTGCTTCCCCCAAGGTGGGACCGCCACGGAATAGGCGGACCGGCTAATAAAGAATTGAGATTGGCCGGGCGGAAGGCGACTGGCGGATGGTCCGCCATCAGTCGGCTGTTTCCTGCGCTCACTCAAATCCCCTGACTATGTCGTCAATACGATTGCAGACATCCCTGTCCAGGGGCTCAGGCTCGTGCTCCTTCAGGATCCAATCCGCCTTCTCCTTGGCCACCTGCATCACGTCCTTCCTGCCCCTCTTGACCCAGGAATCGTAGCTGTCCTTGCTCCAGATTAGGGGCACGTAGAACTCCCTCGCGTGCCTGAGCGTGTGCATCTCGGCGAGGTAGTTACCACCGATACCCACATTCTCGATGATGTCCAGAGCCAGTGCGTCTGCATCGGTCGGGATCTCCTTGCACGCGGCGATAGTCAGCCCGACGATGTCGTTGTCTATCAAGAGCTGCTCATACGAAAGCACGGTCGAGTTGTCGACAAGGCCCACGCCGTTCATGATCTCGGAACCGGTCATGGCGCATAGCAATGCCATCGTGGAGTTCTCGACGGACGCCTGGACCCCCGGTACAGCGGCTCCCGGCCCGATTCCTCCGCAGGAGCACGGCCATTTGACGTACCGGGCCATCTCTGAAGATCCTGCAGCCAACATCATGGATTCCGGAGAGCCGAAGTTCACCGCTCCGGTCTTTGGGTCCATGCTCGACAGCACGGAACCGTAGAGGAGAGGCGCACCCCTCTCGTGCGCCTGCATGACGGCCGCAAGTGCAAGGGTCTCCGCGTGGCATATGATGAGGTCACCGACGACGGTCGCCGGACCCGTGAGTCCCATCTGGCCCATCGCGGTGATGTGCACAGGGACATGGTTCTCCGCCCAGACGAGCGCATCCTCAGTGGCCAGCTCCTCCAACTGGAGCGGGGCGGTCGTGCAGACCATGGCGGAGATGTAGTGCCGCTTCCTCAGCTCCTCGGTTCCGCCCACGACCTC
>CALMQK010000295.1 GCA_937872085.1 uncultured euryarchaeote | reverse complement strand
GACAACGGCAACTACATCGCCGACTGCAGGTTCAAACGCATAGACGACCCGAGGACCCTGGAGGCGGAGCTCAATCTCGTTCCAGGTGTCGTGGATAACGGCCTCTTTGTGGGTTTGGCCGATATAGTGATAGTCGCTTCAAAGGACGGGATAAGGAAGCTGCAGAAGAATATCTGAGAAGCCCCTACTTCGCGAGCTCCTTGAGCTGCTTGATGTTGTTCTCGATCTGCTCGATCTTCTTCCTCTCTTCGATCTCGATCGTCTCGATGATCTTCTCGAAAGGCAATGCGAGCTTGTTCGAGTGGACGGGCCTTCCCTTGCCCTCCTTCTTGATGTCGCGCTTGGAGACCCACTTCCGCCTCCGGAGCTCCTGCATCGCGATCGACACCTCTGGCTGCCGCAGGCTCGTGGCACTTTCGATCTCTACAGAGGTCGTCTCCTCCTTCTTCCGAAGGAAAACAAGGGTCTTGGCGATGTTCTTGGACAGGCCTGTACGCATCAGAAGCTCGACGAGCGTCTCGTCCTTCTTAGTTAGGCCTTTGTCCGTCATATTATGTGCCTAGCCATTTATTAATTACCCTATATATATCATTTGCGATTCAAAAACTTGGTCGAGACGTCGACGCGGGGCATCGAGGCGCTTCGCGTCGCTCCATCATGTGGTTCTCTGGGCTTGTTGGCGCTCCTTGTCAGGTCGGTAATGCTTTAATATGGGTTCCCACTTCCTGTTTCCTGCCCTGAGGAACGCTGATTCAGATGGTAAAGATGCCTAGAGTTAGGAAGGAGTTCTGCCCGCGGTGCGGCAAGCACACGGACCACGAGGTCGAGAAGGTGAAGACCCGACCGAGGAGCGAGCTGAAGTGGGGGCAGAGGAGATACAGGCGGGCAACCGCAGGTTACGGAGGTTTCCCGAGGCCGAAGTTCGAAGGTCGGCAGAAACCCACCGTCAAGCTGAACCTCAGGTACAGATGCAAGGTTTGCAAGAAGGCCCATCAGAGAGTGAGTTTCAGGGCCAAGACATTAGAGCTGACGGAGGCCTGAAGATGAGTAGCTCGATTCCTCAGCCCAAGAGCAAGTTCGTGACGGTCAAGTGCCCAGACTGCGGCAACGAGCAGATCGCGTTCAACAAGCCTGCGACGCAGGTCGCTTGCAACGTGTGCGGAGCCACGCTGATCAAGCCCACGGGCGGGAAGGGATTGATCAGGGGCGAGCTGCTCGGAGAGGTCCAGTAGATGTCGCGCAAGGCCGAGTTCCCGGAAGTAGGCGACTTGGCCGTGTGCACAGTCTCGAACGTGAAGAATTTTGGGGCATTCGTCACGCTTGATGAGTACAATGCCAGGGAGGGCTTCATCCACGTGAGGGATGTCGCCTCAGGCTGGGTCAAGTACATCAGGGATCACATTCGAGAAGGACAGAAGACCGTCTGCAAGGTCCTGTCCGTCGACAAGGAGCGAGGGCATATCGACCTCTCACTCAAGCAGGTCAACGACCACCAGAAGCGCGAGAGGATCCAGGAGTGGAAGAACGAGAAGAAGGCCGAGAAGCTCCTGGAGATCGTAGGTACGAAGATGGGGAAGACCCTCGACGACGCCTACGATGCGGTCGGAAGCAAGCTGATCGAGGAGTACGGCGCCCTCTACTTGGCGTTCGACCAGATCAACGCGTCACCTGAGCTCATCAAGGAGTTGGACCTCGACAAGAAGTGGGCCAGCACGTTCCTCGAGGTCGCGAAGGAGAACATACAGATCCCTCAGGTGAAGATCGACGGCTCCCTCGAGCTGACGTGTCCGGGTGCGGACGGGATCGACCATATCAAGGAGGCTCTCAAGGCAGGACTCGCCACGGACGATGTCGAGGTGGGCATTCACTATGTGGGCGCGCCGAGATACCGGGTGACGGTCGTTGCAGAGGATTATAAGACGGCGGAGCAGGAGCTCAAGGACGTCGTCCAGGCGATGAGCGCCAAGATCGAGAAGTCGGGCGGGACGGCCAGTTTCAAGAGGAAGGAAGAGAAGTGAAAACCTCCCTAAGGAAATGCCCGACCTGCAATATCTACACGCTCAAGGATAAGTGCCCTAAGTGTGGAGGCGCAACGTTGATGCCTATGCCCGCGAAGTACAGTCCAGAGGACCGGTACGGCGCGTACAGGCGGAAGCTCAAGAAGGACATGGAGGGGGAGACCTAGATGGAGGACATCATAGCCGTCTTCAAGGAGAGGCCGAAGCTCAAGGACCCGATATTCGTCGAGGGGCTGCCTGGAGTAGGGAACGTGGGCAAGCTCGCGGCAGAGCACCTCGTGGACCAGCTCAAGGCGGTCAAGTTCGTCGAGATGTTCTCAAAGTACTTTCCACCCCAGGTCCTCGTGACGGATGCGGGGACTATCAGGCTCGTCAGCAACGAGCTCTTCTATGTGATGAGACCCCTGATGAAGAACGACCTTGTCATAATGACGGGGGATTATCAGGGCCTCACGCCCGAGGGACAGTACGCTCTCTCGGATAGGACATTGCAGATCATCAAGGAGCTGGGGGTCAACAGGATCTACACGCTCGGCGGATATGGTCTCGGCAAGATGATCGAGAAGCCGAGGGTCCTGGGGGCCGCGAGCGACTTGGAGCTCGTCGACGAGATGAAGACCTTCGGGGTCACCTTCTCGAAGGGGGAACCAGGGAGCGGCATTGTCGGCGCTAGCGGGCTGCTCCTCGGACTGGGCAACCTGTACGGCATGCGGAGCGTCTGCCTCATGGGCGAGACCTCGGGCTACTTCGTCGACCCGAAGGGCGCGCAGGCGGTGCTCGAGGTGCTCGCGAAGATACTAGGGGTCACGATCGATTTCTCGGACCTGGAGCAGAAGGCCCAGCAGATCGACGCCATCACGTCCAAGCTGAAGGAGATCGAGGCCCCGGCAGTGCCGAAGCGCGAAGACCTCGGCTACATCGGGTAATCTGGCATCGACGGAAAAACGACGTAGCCGCTCCACCAATTAATAAAAAAATAGGGGGGAGGTTAGCCTGATCGGTGAGTCACTGAATGTCGTAGTTAGAGTGCATCCCATCCCGTTCTGACTACTGCTTCAGCGCTTGTGACTACTTTTTCAGATACTTTTCCTCGTATGTTCTGATGGCCGCAAGGCTCTGTTCGGCGTGTTCGAACTTCTTCATGCGGTCGACTACCAACTCGAGTCGGGCATAGATGAGGTCCCTGACCGCCGCCCTGATCGCTTCAGAGCGCGAAGGGAAATCGTCGATCTCCACAAGGAAATCGAGCCCACGCAGGTGCCTGCGCGGTATGCGGATGGTGATTTTCTCGGTGGCTGGCTGCTTCGTAAATCATCCCGCCTTGCCTTATCTCCTCGCGT